>JBCCRZ010000005.1:0-32612 GCA_039200855.1 Cyanobacteria bacterium P01_D01_bin.44
CGAGTGGCTCAGCCTTCGCAGCAGATAGCGATGGAGACATTGCGATCTCAGCTTCAGACCGTACCCCCTACACCCGCAACGCCGACTTCTCAAGCACCTGCTAAGGACTCTCAGCCCAAAGCAAGCAAAGCAGCCAAAGCAGCCAAGTCTGCAGGATCGTCCGCAGCGACTAGCTCAAAGACCGAGCCATCCACCCCTGAATCAAAGGAGACAGCCTCATGACGGCAACCGCTATCAGTAGCCGACCGTCCACCACGCCACGCCCGGTAGGCTGGTGGGCAGGCAATGCTCGATTTATTGATTTTTCTGGCAAGCTCTTGGGAGCCCATATCGCCCATGCCGGTCTGATTGTACTGTGGGCCGGGGCGATGACTCTGTTTGAGCTCTCTCGCTATACCCCAGAGCTGCCGATGTATGATCAGGGTCTGATTTTGTTGCCCCATCTAGCTTCGCTAGGGCTAGGCATTGGGGCCAATGGACAAATCATAGATACCTATCCCTTTCTGGCCGTAGGGATGTTTCACCTGGTGGCCTCAGCCGTGCTAGGTGCGGGCGGGTTGTACCATTCGTTTTTAGGCCCCGATCGCCTCGAACGCGGCAGTAGCTTTGCCGGGTTCTTTGGCTACGATTGGGAAGACGACAACAAGATGACCACCATCATTGGCATTCATCTGGTGCTGTTGGGGTTGGGAGCCTGGCTGTTTGTGGCCAAAGCCATGTTTTGGGGCGGGCTGTACGATCCTGCCATCGACAACGTCAGAGTAGTGACTCAGCCCACCTTAAGTGCCACCCATATTTTTGGATACTTAGTGGGTACCCACGGCGATACTGGGATGGCAGCCGTCGATAATCTCGAAGATATTGTTGGCGGGCATATTTGGGTCGGTTTGATGTGCATCTTGGGGGGGATTTGGCATATGGCCACCCGCCCCTTCTCCTGGGCTAAGCGGGTGCTGACCTATAGCGGCGAAGCTTACCTCTCCTATAGCTTGGGCGCACTGGCCTACATGGGTGTCTTGGCTGGCTATTTTGTCACGGTCAATGGTGTTGCTTATCCAGAAGTGTTTTATGGCCCGCTCGGGTTTTCTGGCAACAGTGAGATAATTTCAGTGCGAACCTGGCTAGCCGCCTTTCACTACGTGTTTGCTGGCCTCTTACTATGCGGCCATATCTGGCATGCGATTCGGGCTAGGGCCAGGGCACAGGGCTACGATTTTGGCCGGGGTGACTTTGTGCTCAGCTACAACCCGGAGGTGGGCAACTTAAGCACTCCTCTCAACAGCTCCGACCTGAGCCTGCTGTGGATCAACAATTTGCCCATCTATCGACCTAACTTGGCCCCCCTCTCACGAGGCTTAGAAATTGGCATGGCCCATGGCTATTTCCTATTTGGCCCCTTTGCCTGGCTGGGTCCCCTGCGTGATACCGACATGGCAAATTTATCAGGTCTATTATCGACCTGTGGCCTAGTGGTGATTTTAACGGTAGGGCTATCCTTGTACGGTAAGGCCACTTTCCAGTCAGGGAGTACATCGGTGGGTGAGCTGCCTGAGAACCTCAAATCTGCTGACGGTTGGAGCCAGTTTAGTACCAGCTTTTTAGTGGGTGGAGCTGGTGGGGCCATCTTTGCCTACCTGTTGATGAGCAACGGCGATCTGCTCATGATGCTGTAGCAAAGCAGTCAGAGCTCAGGTGTTCGATATTCAGTGTTCAGTATTGGGCTGCCTAATGCGGCTCAATACTGAGTACCTGAGCCCTTTCAAACGCTATCTCTCGCTGCAAAGGCTGGCTCCAAACTGATACCCATGACTCTCGATGATTTCTTAAAAAGAAAAATTCCCATTTAGTTGAAATGATGTATACTCTGCTTAGTTGATAATTATTCTCAAGAAAGTCGCAAAGGACAACTATGGCAAAAGTAGGTTTGTTTTTCGGATCAACCACCGGCAAGACTGCTGATGCAGCAGAGCAAATCCAAGCCGCGTTAGGTGGCGACGCAGTTGTTGATCTCCAAGAGATCTCAGATGTTGAACTAAGTGCCCTCGCCGGGTATGACTATCTCATCATCGGTAGCCCAACCTGGAATATTGGTGAGTTGCAGGATGACTGGGCGGGTGTGATTGAAGATCTCGATAGCGTCGATTTTAGCAATAAGACAGTTGCTTATTTTGGCACAGGCGATCAGATTGGATATGCAGACAACTTTCAAGATGCCATGGGTATTCTGGAAGAAAAAATCTCGAGCCTTGGAGGCAAAACAGTGGGTTACTGGCCCGCTGATGACTATGATTTTAACGAGTCCATGGCCATCCGCAATGGCAAGTTTTGCGGACTTGCTTTAGACGAGGACAATGAATCTGAAAAAACAGAGACTCGTATTCAGACTTGGGCATCTCAAGTCAAACAAGAGATGAGCTTGTAGGGTGATCTCTTGTTATCTAGACAGATTTTTCCTCTTTAGGTCAATCAGGTCGATGGTAGATTCAGGTCTTAGCTACTCTCCTTCACTTGGCTCTGCTATCGGCTTTTCTTAAGTAATGACTTTGCGTTTATCTCTTTGCATTTATCTCTTTGTTTTGACCTCTCTGCATTTGCCCTCCTATGACTATGTTTGCCCTTGCTTTTCATGCGATTCTGGGGATAGGGTGTACCTTTGGCATCTTCAGCGTTTTGTGTCTGTGCGTGTGGCGTTGCTCAACTGTGCTCAAGCAAGGCACTAATTATATAAGGCAGCTACATAGCATTCCCTGTAGCCAGTGTGCTTATTTTACCGGAGACTATCGGCTGAAGTGTACGGTGAATCCAATGGCGGCTCTGACCGAAGAGGCGATCGGATGCTCTGACTATGAGCCGACTATTAAGCAGCCCCGTTTTAGGCGGTGCAGCAATCCTGTCTGGAAATCTTCTTCTTGCCATCATGTTAAGGACCTTGTAAAGCGATAAGGGGGCCGCGCAAAAGTGAAATCCCTGGTGAAAAGGGGAAACCCGAGTAAGGGTGGTAACTGATTTGCTTGCAAGCGCCTAAGGGGCCATCGGTCGCTTGAAATTATTGGAATGGAGGCTGCTTATAATATGATATCTAAACTGACAACAGATGCTCAGACACTGTCTGAGCAATACAGCTGGTGGCAAGGGAATGCCCGCCTGATTGATCTATCAGGTTCGCTACTCGGTGCTCATATTGCCCATGCTGGTCTGATTATGTTTTGGGCAGGGTCGTTTACCCTGTTAGAAGTCTCTCGTTTTGTTCCCGGCATTCCTCTCTACGAGCAGGGGTTTTGGCTCTTGCCCCGGCTAGCGAATTTAGGTTGGGGCCTAGGTTCCGCAGGAACCGTTGTAACAACGGCTTCCTACTTCAATATCGGTATTCTGCATCTGGCTGCTTCAGCAGTTTTAGCAGCGGGTGGCCTTTTTCACGTCATCAAAGGCGCGGCTAATCTGAAGGAGGGTGAAACCCAAGAAGTCAGGTTTCACTATGATTGGCAAAACCCAGCTAGCTTAAGTTTGATTCTGGGGCACCATTTGATTTTCTTAGGCCTGGGTGCCCTGCTATTGGTGCTAAAAGCGACGGTGTTTGGCGGGCTTTACGATACTGTAACCGAGTCAGTCCGTTTGGTGGAAGCACCCACCCTCAACTCACTTCGCATTTTTGGATATCTGGTGGGGATGACACCTCACGGCTGGGATCCAATGGGAATGGCGGCTGTGGATAGCCTTGAAGATTTGGTGGGAGGTCACATTTGGGTCGCTGTTTTGTGTATCGCTGGTGGGATTTGGCATATTTTGAATGAGCCGATAGCCTGGGCTAAGCGCCGATTTATCTATGACGGCGATGCGATTTTATCCTACAGTCTGGCAGGTGTCGGCTTAATGGCGATTATTTCGGCCTATTTTGTCTTCAATACAACCGTTTATCCGGTTGAACTATTTGGACCACCTCTTCCTTCAACAGCCTTTGTTCAGGTTGCGTTGGGGCTAACTTTCTTGGGTGGTCATGTTTGGCACAATCTCAGGGCACAGCGCAAACTAGGGATACTAGACCAATCTGCCTACTTTGTGACGGCGATTGCTGGAGGCGCGCTGTTGGCTATAGTGGTCACCTCGTTTGGGCTCAATGCGATCGCCTAGAGAGTTTTAGCTGAGTTTTATCTATGGATCCTCTCAATCCATGTCGAGCCCATCTCTATGAAAGACAGAGATGGGCTTTTTTTACCTCACAAAAATAGACACGTTTATGAATCGCTATAAAGTCACGCTTATCAACGAATCAGAGAGTATCAATACCACTATTGAAGTTGCTGAAGATGAGTATATTCTAGATGCAGCAGAAGAAACAGGGCTCGACTTGCCCTACTCTTGTCGAGCAGGTGCTTGCTGTACCTGCGCTGGCAAAATTATCTCCGGCGATTTAGATCAATCCGATCAATCTTTTCTCGACGATGATCAGCTTAGTAAAGGCTATGCTTTGCTCTGTGTGGCTTATCCCATGTCAGATTGCACTATAGAGACTCATTCAGAAGACGAGCTATTTTAGTTTGAGCTTGGGTATCGCCTTCCTTCCTACAGCTTGGCTAGTTAGATATTCCTCCTGGCAGTGGATCAGAACATGTTTAGTGAGTAATTAGGGAGTTTCTTCAATCTGATTTTGGCTGCGAGTGTTACCCAAAAAACGCCGAAATTGAACCATACATCTACTTAACGGCGATGCATTTGACCAGTGATTTCATTTAAGTAAGATTTGTTCTAGGGATTGTAATAGAGGCGATTGCGCAGTGTGCATGAAAAAGTGATCGCCAAGAAACATCCGTGTTGAAAAAGCGGCACTGGTTTGCTTTTGCCAGGCTTCCAACATTTCACAACTAACATCTGGATCCTGCAAGCCACCAAAAGCAGTTATAGGGCAATTTAACGGTGACTCTGGCTGATAGACGTAGGTTTCAAGGACCGTAAAGTCTGCTCTAAGGGCTGGTAAGAGCAGTTGCATTAACTCTCTATTAGCAAGTACTGCCTCCGGTGTTCCATTCAGACGACGCAATTCCTCTATAAAATCAGCATCAGGCAAGGTGTGAATAGGAGGAGCCGAATCGGGTATTTGAGGGGCACGGCGACCAGACACAAACAGATGAATCGGACTACGACTATGGCTTCGACGGAGGAAGCGAGCTACCTCAAAGCTAGTCAATCCGCCCATACTATGGCCAAAAAAGACGAAGGGTTTATTAAGATAGGGAAGCAGAGACTGTGCAATCCCTTCAGCTAAAAGAGTCAGCTGAGTAAAGGGAGGCTCATTTAATCGCATCCCTCTTCCAGGAAGTTCAATAGTGCAGACCTCTATCGTGGGAGGCAATTGCTTGGGCCAGTCGCGAAAGCAGCTCAGAGCGCCACCGCCAGCGTAGGGAAAGCAAAATAGTCGCAGATTAGCCTGAGGCTTAGGTCTAGGGCAGGTTACCCACGAATTTGAGGGGGTGAGCATCATGGTTGCCTATCCGATCAACTATGCACAGTTAAATATCCTCTTTGCTAGAGGGTATAGCCACTTACGATCAAGCGCTGAGTCATGAATCACTGTGATGAATTGTTTTCAACTAGGAAACTAGAGTACTTCACAGCAGAAAAATAGATTTATAGCTTTGGCCACATCGCTTACGACACACCCTAAAAGTAAACCCATTGGCACTAAAAGAGATGGTGGCTCGCAAGCCGCACAAAGCTTTGTGCGGCTTGCGAGATTTAGTTTAGGCTTAGCTACTGGTATCTTCTTCCATAGTCTTTCGGAGACTTAGGGGGCGCATGTCGGTCCAAACTTCTTTGACGTATTCCAGGCATTCGGGCTTTAGGCCTGTTTTACCTGTATCACGCCAGCCGAGGGGATTCTCAAGATATGCTGGCCAGATAGAATATTGCTCTTCATGATTGACAACAACATTGTAGACTATGTTGTCTTCGTGATCATCTCGAGTCATAACTGTTTTTCCGATTGGTAACCTGATGAGTTATGAGTGTAAGCTACAAGACAAGACAGTATCGGTGTTGGCCTCTCGCCTACCGCAACGACAAAAGTTTTACTTTTCAGAGTATCGGCGGGAGATCGCTCTACCAAAGGCTCAAGATGCCCCCTACCTTCCAGAACTGCCAGATCGATGTCAACAGTGTATCGCACCCTAAATCTTCAAGTTTAGATTGGCTAATTCTCAAGAATAAATTACTAGCGCCAGGCAATCTATTATGCTCACCTTCATGTTCATGCTAGCTTGGCATCATAAATTGGGATCTCAAACTTCAAGGTATTCTGGCAAAAGTCCTTCCAGTCAGGAGTAACGTCATCAAAAATGATATTTTCATCCAAAAAAATGCCGTCAGTAACAACATAGTTCTCCTGGAGATAAAGGAAATCACTTTCAGCGAATTGCCGAGCAACGTTGACTTCCACACCATCAATCTCGTTATTTTCCTTGCGTGCATTTTCGCTTCGCTCAGTCCACTGACTAAACTCGCGCAATTGACTAATCGGATAAGCTTTGCAATATTTCCCCATTGTTGACATTAGTACACCTAGATTTAAAGTTGCTGTAGCATTAAACATTTGATTCTGACCTTCAGAATTAGATGCTCTCCACATAGCTAGCTACATTAAAAAGAAACTCCCAAGTCTTGTTAGCCAACACTTAGGCCAATGACTTTCATTTTACCTACCTAATATTACAACGAGCTTTATGAATATAGCAATAGCAACATATCATTACTAGAAGCGGAATAGATGACTATGAACAGTACTTTCCATAATATCTCTTTTACGGGGACGTCGCAGCCAGATATCTGAACTATAGAGTATGAATTTCGAGTTGTTGTCGAGAAAGTCTCTGTTTCAAGTCAAAAGGAGTGGAGTGAGAAGCGGTAGCAACCTACGATACCCAACAACCCCTGTCAATCCTGGAATTTGGGTTCCAGAATGAAGAGTAAATAAGGCTTCTGGTTCAGGTTCAAAATGTATTTCTAGCGGAGCAATCGCCTCTGATCGACGTCGGTGGTGAAACCTGCTCCAAGTGCGACTAAAAGCTGAGCAAGAGGCCGACATTCAGCTCTTTCGCTTTGGGCTTGTAGGCCGCCTTTGCCGAGGGATGGGCCTCAAACCACCAATTCATCGATCGCATAACTGAGGTCAGGTAAGTGGGCTCAGTTATGCAGACAGCAAGAGCGATCGAAACTTATTTATCTCTCACTCAAATTTAATGCTTCGGCAAGGATCGGCTATCGGCTTATGGATGGACAGTCGTGGGTGATGTTGTTTTGAGTAGATTAGTCGAGGTACTAATGAAACTTAGTCTCAATAAACTTCCTGCATATAAATGAGGTATGAGGGCTGTGGAGCTTGTCCACTCAAGATCCAGATAAGCGTAGTTTGAGACCATTTAACTAAAAAAAAGAAACCTCCGCTTGTGCGCGATCCCCAAAAGCCTCATGTTGTTTCTAGATCTTTGTCTGAGCGATAATTAATGCTTGGGCAGGGATCGTATCTAATTCTGGGCATCTTAGAATTATGGGAAGCCACTAAAACAACCCGCTACGAGCAGGATGCGATAGTGATGATTTCCTTAGCATTTGCCAGGTCATTTGCTAGTTAAGATGTGATTGTCCGACAGATTGGATTGCTTGAAAAACTACTTGCAAATAAATCCTAATAGGATTACTCTATTACACATAGTTGATTTGCAAGCTTGAATTGGTTGATGAGTGCAATATTCGAGTTCCTGTGGCAGCCTTCAATAGGTATGGCTCTAGTTAACTAGTTAGGGCTTTGGTTATCTAGTTGGATAGAGATATCCGCAAAGAGGTTTTTTTGACTCTAAGATATCGAAGTATACGCTGGATACAGAAGATTTTGGGCTAATGGGAGTTTTCACTTTCGGCAAAGTTATTTCCTAAATAGCTTGGGGTCTAATTTTTTTTGGACTTACATGTCTTACCTCTGCCTCCTTTTGGGCAACTGACTAGTAGTCTGTGCTTTGCTCTTTTAGAGGCACAGTTTCATATTATGTGTATGTCTGATAAGACTCGAAAATTCGTCACTTCATTCGAAAATTCGTCACTTCATTGGTATATAACGATTGCCTTAACAGGAATAGAATCTATTCTAACTGTTACACGAGCATTGACTGTTGCGTAATCAGTGGATGAGGTAATTGAAAATGAAAATAGCATAGAAAAATTGATGCCCCTAACTTGTAGAATCTGTCCCCCTCTACAGGGTGAACTGTAATGGTTGATAAACCTTTCTTCAATGAATTAGCTGCTTGTTATACTGAGGAACTGTTAGTCTCTTCTATCAGAGTAGATTTTGAAATTCACCCGAGAGCCTGTTTAGACAGGAGCTTAGTTCGTGAGTATGCTGAGGCGATGTCGTGCGGCTCTCTTTTTCCTTCAGGTGTTGTCTTTTATGATGGTGAATCCTACTGGCTGGCGGACGGTTTTCATCGCCTTGAGGCAAGAAAGTTGGCTGGGCTTGAGACATTTTCAGTGGAAGTCCAATCAGGTGAAAGACGAGATGCGATTCTCTTCTCTAGCGGTCTAAATTCCAATCATGGATTAAGGCGAACTAATAAAGATAAGCGCTATGTCGTCAGAAGGATGTTGCAGGATCCTGAGTGGTCTCTCTGGAGCGACAGTGAGATTGCGCGGCGGTGCCATGTAACTCATCCGCTAGTCGGAAAAGTTCGGAAAGAGTTAGGTCTATCTTGTAACGGTTACAAGATGGAAATATCGGAGGGCAAGTCTGCGACGGCTAATTTGAGCACAATGAGAAAAGCTCAGAGGGGTAACAAGGCTTATATGGTTGATACGCAAAAAATTGGAAAATCGTCAAAATCAGATTCGCATTCCCCGAAAGGCACTTTAACTCCTGAACTAGCAACTCCTGAACTAGTAAAGACAGATGGCCTCATATCAGATTTGCATTCTCCAAAAGGTACTTTAACTCCTGAACTAGCCAAGACAGATGGCTCTATATCGGATTCGCGTTCTCCAAACGATACTTTAACTGCTGAACTAGCGAAGATAGACGGTCCTACATCAGCTCATGGTATTAGAAGGAGTCTTTCCTCTTATGATTGTTCGCTTGAAATTGATAATGGGTGCTTTAGGGGTTTTCAGATTTTAGAAGTGACCTTGGGTTCCAAATCTCGGAGTGCAGATGAACCTGAGCTTATCAGTTTCTGCCCTCGAATTCTTTGTAAGGATAAAGGGGAAGCGCTATTGCTGATTCTGTCTAAGATGCAGCAGTATCCTGATTTCGCAAATAGAGTTTATCAGGAAGCACAATGGCTACATGAGCAAAGTAGTAAATATAGCAGCAATTCAAAGTTCGTTAGTGCCCCAAGTTATTCGCCATAGAAGGATTGGTCATGATTGACATGTTCTATCTGAGCTTTTGTTTGGAGTTTATTAGGCAACTCTTCAAAATTCAAAAGTAGACATTACTAGTTTTATCCATGTCTGGTTATTGTCCGAACAAAAGGCTGTTAATGCGCTTCAATTTATGAATATTCAAGAGGTGATGGGTGCTCTGAAGACAATATTTGCTGATTTAGGAATTTCAGCGGAGTCTCTTGATGGAGATACACTACTTTTCAAGGATCTGCAACTTGACTCTACGGAGACGGTAGAGGTTTCTTTAGGACTAAGGCGTAGGCTGGGGGTCAGTGTAAAGCTTGAATCTCGGCAAGATATGACGCTGGCTCAAGTTTGTGATTTGATTGAGACGGCGTTAGACGCTAGTTCTAAATAACAGATTGGAGTTCTCTTCTGGAGCTGCAAATCGAAGGAGATAACAATGAAAACTGGTCAGCAGCAATTCAATGAGCTAGAAGCTTTTGTGAGGTCAACGCCTGGTTTTTTTCGAGTATAGATGGACAGCGGGGATCAAGGGGGTCGGTATTGATATCACGCCCGTGTATAGAATCGCTAGCTTAATTGATCGATATGAGTGCGAAATGCTGAATCTATTGTTTACTCCAAGGGAGATAGAGTTGTGTCAATCCGGTCGCGATCCCTACCAGCTTTATGCAATTTGTTTTGCTGCTAAGGAAGCCGTGGGCAAAGCCCTAGGCACTGGACTAGCTGGAATTGATTGGAATCAAATTGAAGCAAATCTTGCCTGCGGCGAGTTGTCCATTTCTCTGCATGGGGAAGCAAGGATTCAAGCAAGAATGCTGGATATACGAGAATGGTCAGCGGCTTGGTTTCATTGGGATGGACATGTATTAGTTCACGTTCTTGCTCAGTAAACTGTAAGGTTAAAGGACAGTTAGATGGACAGTATTTCTGAACAGTTGCCTGATGTCTTCAATGCTGCAGCTTACTTCATAGAAGATAATCTGGCGCAAGGGCGTGGCGAGAAAGTGGCCTTTTACCATCAGGGAGAGATATGCACCTATGCCCAAGTGCACAGCTTTGTGCAACGTACTGCTAGATGGCTGTCCGAGCTTGGTCTGGAACGGGAGAATCGATTGGCAATTCTTTTGCCAGATTCTCCGGAGTTTGTATTTGCCTTCTGGGGTGCTATTTGGCTAGGTGCTGTACCAGTTCCGATAAATATGGCCTGTACCATTGACGATATTCAATATATCCTGCAAGACTCGCGTGCTAAAGTTTTTCTGACTACTCAGGAGTGGCAGGAGAAACTGGCCCCTATCCAGTCTCAGTTTCTGTGCCATGTTATAAATACAAATGGCAAGATCTCATTTGTGTCTCTGCTTACCCAGCAGACTGGCGATCTGCTACCTTGCGCCCAAACCTGTCGTGACGAACCGGCTTTCTGGCTTTACACTTCTGGTAGCACGGGCAGACCCAAAGGCGTGATTCATCTTCATCAAAGCATGGTGGCTTGTGCGGAGTACTATGGGAGGGCGACGCTTGGCTTGCATAAAGGTGATATCACGTATTCGGTCGCTAAAATGGCCTTTGCCTATGGTTTAGGAAATACCCTTTATATGCCAATGGCGGTTGGAGCATCTGCTGTGTTGTCTGACGCTAACAACGCTTTTGATATTATTGCAGACATCCAGCGCTATCGGCCAACGGTCTTGTTTGGCATTCCCAGTGCCTATGCAGATATTCTTGCTTTAGATGATATCTCTCCTCTAGATACATCCTCTCTACGTTTATGTGTATCTGCAGCTGAGCAGATGCCTAAAAGTGTCTGGCAAAAATGGCTGAAGTGTTACGATCTGGAAATTTGTGAAGGGATCGGAACAACTGAGTTTCTGCATATTTTTCTCTCAAACCGATTAGAGGAATGTAAACCAGGCTACTCAGGTTGTCCCGTTCCTGGGTATGAGGTTCAAGTCATTGATGAAAAGGGTTCTTTGTGTCCTCCTGGCGAGATTGGTGACTTGCAGGTGAGTGGAGAGAGTCTGATGCTGGGGTACTGGAACCGACTCCAAGAAACGCGGCAAGCTATCTACGGGAACTGTATGCGAACCGGAGATAAATATCTGCGTGACCCTGACGGCTATTTCAGGTTTATGGGACGAGCTGACGATCTCTTTAAGGTGAATGGTCAGTGGATATCGCCTATGGAGATTGAGGATGTCTTGTATCAGCATCCTCAGATTTTTGAAGTTGCAGTTGTACCTGAGTCTGACTATGGTGAGCAGTTAACTCAGGTCGTTGCTTATGTAAGCCTTAAACCAGGGCAAGAATCATCGTCTGAACTAGAGGATGGTATTCGCAAATTTGCTAAACAGCAATTACCTCATTTTAAGGCACCGAAAAAGGTTCACTTTTTAGAAAGCTTACCGCGAACCTCAACTGGGAAAGTTCACCGCAAATTATTACGCAAGTCCTGACTAACTATCCATAAGGAGCTTATCAGTGGTAATGGAGCTAAAGGCTGCAATAAAGTATGATGAAATTTTTGTACCGAGCCAAAGGGAACCTACTGTTGTCTTGCAGAATCTCCTGCAAGCAGGTGTTTTTTCTAAGTATGTAATGTATGAACAGAAGAATGAAGTTCGTATCGCTGGCAATGAGCTAGCCAAGGTATCGGTAAGCCAGGATATGGTTTCGCTCAAAGGTATAGACAAGTCCTACTCCGAGCCAGTTAGTGATCCCTTTAAACAGGTTGGGGAGTTATTAGGGTCTTTGCCCATTGAAAATTGGACAGCCTATGGTTACGTCGGGTTTGACATCGCTGGTTTCTATTCTTCATACTCCAAAGCAATCAAGCAAGAGTTGCTCTATTTTTTGATTCCGGAGACTGAACTTCGTTTCACACAAGAGGGAGTTTATGTCAGAAGCGCTAGGTCTTTAGACCAAATCCGCAGCCTCTTATTGAAAGACGGTCAACTGCCAGATTACGTGTCAACTTCTATAGAGGTTGATTTTGCCGATCGTGAAAGGTATCAGAACCACATCGAGACTCTAATTGAAGCAATTCGAAAGGGTGAATTGCATAAGGCGATTATTTCTCGCCCCTTTAAACTGTCTGGCGATTTAGATCTATTGGGAAGCTATGTGGTTGGGACAAAAGTCAATAATGCAGCTCGTTCCTATTGTCTAGACTTCGGAGATGTCCGTACAGTTGGCTTTAGCCCCGAAACCCTTATGGAAGTATACCAAGATCGATCTGTCGTGACTAATCCGCTAGCAGGAACCAGGCCTCGTGACAAAAAGCAACAAGAAGATAATCGCTTAAGAAGTGAACTGTTCACTGATGCTAAAGAGGTCAAAGAACATGCGCTTTCCGTTTTATCGGCACAAGGCGAGGTTGACTCAATTTGTTTGCCAGGAACAGTTCAGGTTTTTAATTTCATGGAGGTTAAGAAATATCGCACTGTACAACATTTATCTTCAAGGGTTGGGGGGGTTCTTAAGCCAGGCAATACCTCTTGGGATGCTTTAAAGGCATTGTTCCCAGGGGTTACTGTTTCTGGCATTGATAAGCAACGAGCTTTAGAGTGGATTGATCATCTCGAGGTGGAACCGAGGGGTATGTATGCTGGTTGTATTGGTTGGATGGACAGTAATGGTACGGCAGATTTAGCGATTTCTCTTCGTTCTGTTTATCAATATGACAATGATATCTATCTCAATGCTGGTGCTGGGATCGTAGCTGAATCAGTTCCTCAGAAAGAGTATATGGAGTCGGTTAACAAGATGAACACGATGTTGACTAATCTAGTTCTGAGGTCATAAGTACGATGGATAGTATTTTGAGGGTGGAAGCTGGATATTTAGAAGTTAATAACAATATCCCTCAGAATTTACTCAATTCTAAGCTTGACTCGCTCGAAGTTATCGGTCACGGCATCGACATAACTGAAACGAGAGGTATTAAAGAACTCATAGAGCGATTTGGAGAATCTCTGGAAATGAGATGTTTCACAGTTGATGAGCGCGGTACCTATGAATCTGGTGCCAAGCGTATCGAGTACTTCGCTGGTCGTTTGGCTGCGAAGGAAGCCGTGCTCAAAGCACTGGGCAAAAAAAGGAGTGAGAATGCTTCTTGGCTCGATATTGAAATCAGGCGGCTGCCTACGGGTAGACCTTCAGTAGTGCTCTATGGCAAATGTCAACAGATCGCGGTGGGTTTAGGGATTACAAAGTGGCTTGTGAGCATTAGCCATGAATCTTCCTACGCCGCCGCGAGTGTGATCGCCCTGGGAAGATATGATAAGCAATCCTCATTATTTTCCTTAAGGTGACCATCCGCCTAAATTCTCTCGTGGTCATTTAGTTTTCCTCTATTCCTGTCACTTCGAGAAGGGATTTTACTATGAGCAATTGTCATGTAGGTATTCGCTCGCTTGCACTTAGTTTTCCTAGGCAAATTCGGACCAATGATTATTGGCGTAAAAAGTACCCGGATTTAGTTGGTCAGAGTAAACCAAGGCGAGTTAGAGTGTCTAGGCCGCTTGACTATACAGATAACAATTCTGGGCTAGATATTTGGTCACAAGCAGTGTTTCCTTATCTACCAGATCCCTTCCGCGGGGCTGTTGAACGACGGGTGCTGGAGAGAGATGAGTCAGCATTGACGCTTGAGTATCAGGTAGCACAAGAGGCACTTGAAGCAGCAAAACTTTCTTCTAAAGAAGTTGATTTGGCTATTATTGCTTCGCTGTTCTCTGAACAAGTTGGACCTGGCAACGCTGCTTACCTAGCGCGTCAACTTGAACTATGTTGCCCTGCCTGGAGCCTGGAATCTACATGCTCAAGTGCCTTAGTTGCGCTTCAGACTGCCCGAGCGCTAGTGCAAGCTGGGGAGTATCGTAAGGTCTTGGTGATTGTCTCGCACATCGGATCTAACTCAACAGACGAGGAAGACACGCTCTCCTGGTCAGTGGGTGATGCTGCGGGAGCTTTTGTAGTTGATTCGCTTCAGCCTAACCAAGGAATCCTGAGCAGCAAAATTATTCCGACTACCGTTACCTGTGATGCTTACGCTCACGAAATGGTGATAGATGTGCAGGGCATACCTCGGATACGAACCCGAACGGGAGGCAATGCAAGTCTATTGGCCGAGACGGCTGTAGATTTTGCTCGTACTTGCTGCGAAGACGCGATCGCGAGTGCTGGCATCACCCTTGATCAAATTAACTTTTTCGCCTTCAATACCCCGACTGCCTGGTACGCCAGTGTTTGTGCTCAGGCATTGGGCATTGATTCGGAACGTACGCTTAATCTTTACCCACGGTACGCAAATATCGGACCTGTATCTGCGATCGCCTCTCTATACCACGCCGCTCAATCGGGTCGGCTGCGGGCAAACGACTTAGTTCTTATTTACACTAACGGTGCTGCTGCAACCGCTGCCGCTACAGTAATGCGCTGGGGCGATGTAGCGTTGGGCTCTGTGCCTGCACTGCCAATCGATGTCACTCCAGGGCACGAAAAAATCCATATCCCAGTAAAAGATACGACAGGGAGGAACTCAATTACAGAAACAATATCAAGAGAACAGGTCCTGGCGTCTGAACCCATAAAACGACATCAATTACTAGAAGCCTATTTGTTGAAATGCTTAGCCGATTTACTGCAATGTTCCTCAGCGACCCTTGATGCCCAACAACCGCTGGCCCAATTACTTGACTCTTTGCTAGCGATGATGCTTAAAAGTCGGATTGAAGCTGATTTGCAGGTGCGAATGCCTATCGGAACTTTTTTTGAGAAGGATACAGCCGCAAAACTAGCTAGTCTTTTGTTAAATCAATTGACATTGGCAAACTTAGTCTCATCTGAAAGTGTTTCTGATACCGATGTGGGTAATACGGAAGAACGAGAGAAATTAAGCCTTTAGCTTGACAGAGAAATTGCCTGACTCAAGCAGGGAAATAGGCTTGCGAACCACTACAAAACTCAGCAATTTCATATACATGCTTATGGTAGGTTTGTAATGGCCGATTTTAAGGAGGCAAAAGCCTACTGAGTTCTAGGCTCTTTCTAGGCTCTGAAGGGTTTCTTGTCTACGGCGTAGGGATCAAATGGTGATAATCAAGAGATAGGTTGGCGGCCAAGAACTACAATTATCTGCCTAAGAATCATGGATTTGCATTTATTGCTGGATAATCTTGCCCGTAAGGGTGTAAAGCTTTCTTCTAACAAAGGCTTACTATTTGTTGATGCGCCCAAAGGGGTGATGACGCCAGAACTACAGGAGTCATTGGTTGAACATAAAGCCGAGATTCTCATGTTGTTGCACCAGAACAACATGGATGCCAGTGATACTTCTCTACCGAAAGTTGTGCCTGCGCCAGAGTCGCGCTATGAGCCTTTTCCCCTGACTGATATGCAGCATGCTTTCTGGGTGGGGCGCAGCGGGGTATTAGAGTTAGGGACGGTGGCAAATCATGGCTACTATGAAATTGAAGGACATGATCTAGATCTAGAACGACTCAATTGGGCGCTGCAGAAAATCATCGAGCGTCACGATATGTTGAGGGCTGTGGTATTACCAGAAGGTCAGCAGAAAGTTCTCAAACAGGTGCCTCCTTATCAGATTGAAGTTTTAGATCTCAGAGGGCAAGAAGAACACATCGTTGCTTCAGAGATCGGGGCAATTCGTCAGCAAATGTCGCATCAGGTGTTGCCAGCTGATCAATGGCCCTTGTTTGAATTTAGGGCAACGCAATTGGATGACGGGCGGGTGCGCTTGCATATCAGCTATGATCTGCAGATTTTTGATGCGTGGAGTTTGTTTCTCTTATTTGATGAGTGGTTTCAACTTTATCAGGATCCTGAGATTGAACTAGTGCCATTGGAGCTTTCATTTCGGGATTATGTGCTGGCCGAGCAAGCCCTACAAGGAACTGATTTGTATCAGCGATCGCAACAGTATTGGCTCAGCCGTCTGGATGATTTGCCTCCTGCCCCGCTCCTGCCGTTAGCAAAGAGTCCCAAGGAACTTAAGCAGTATCGAACCAACCGCTATGAAGATCAACTAGGTCAGGCAGACTGGCAGCTATTGAAGCAGAAAGCTGCTCAGGCTGGTTTAACCCCGTCTGGTGTTTTGTTAGCTGCTTTTACCGAGGTCTTGACAGTCTGGAACAGGAATCCTCGGTTTACCATTAGCCTTGCCCTATTCAATCGTCTACCACTGCATCCGCAAGTTAGCAACATCTTGGGAGACTTCATTTCCGCCACACTATTGGCGGTAGATAATTCAGGGTCTGACTCATTTACCGATCGGGCTATTCGCCTACAGCAGCAATTATGGCGAGATCTAGAGCACCGCTACTTTAGTGGAGTCCGTGTGACACGGGAACTAGCCCGCAGAAAAGGGACGGCTCCCAGCGCGATACCGATTGTCTTTACCAGTACCCTCGGTTTAAGCTCACTGGGTCAGGAAACGTCTACCTTCAGCAACTTTGGTGAGTTAGTTTATGGGATTAGTCAAGCTTCTCAAGCGTGGATGGATGTCCAAGTTTGGGAGGAGAAGGGAGAATTGACCTTTAACTGGGATGTGGTTGATGAACTTTTCCCTGAAGGCCTCATCCAGGAGATGTTTAAGGCTTATCGCCTTTTCCTTAAGCGGCTGGCGACTTCGGAGACTGCGTGGCTTGAAACGAACCGACAGTTAATCCCGCCTGCCCAATTGGCACAGCGATGTCTTGTCAATGCTACGGTTACCCCGATCACTGATGAGAGGCTGCACACTTTATTTGAAGCACAAGTGCAAAGTCGGAAAAATGAACCTGCGGTCATTTCATCCCAACGCACGCTCTCCTATCAAGAACTATACGAACTTTCAAACCAGGTGGGCCATAGGCTGCGAACATTAGGGGTGATTCCTAACCAACTAGTCGCTGTGGTTATGGAAAAAGGATGGGAGCAGATTGTTGCAGTCATGGGTATTTTAGCTGCTGGTGCTGCCTACGTCCCGATTGATCCTGGGCTGCCTCAGGAGCGGAGGGAATACTTACTGAGCAATAGTGAGAGTGATATTGTTCTAACCCAACCCTGGCTTAAGGAGACGCTTGTTTGGTCAGAAGGTATTCTGCAATTGTGTATCGGTAGTCAAGACCTGGAAGGTGAAAGTAGAGAGCCGTTAGAAACGATCCAAAAAACCAGTGATCTTGCTTATCTCATTTATACGTCTGGTTCTACAGGGGTTCCTAAGGGGGTGATGATTAACCATCGCGGTGCGGTTAATACCATTCTAGATATCAATCGACGTTTCAAAGTTAGCCCATCTGATCGAGTCTTTGCCCTATCTTCTCTGAGTTTTGACCTGTCAGTCTATGACATTTTCGGCGCTTTGGCTGCTGGAGGGGCAATGGTTATTCCTAACGCCTCCTGTGAGCGTGAGCCGGTTCACTGGGTTCAGTTGATATCTCAGCATAGGGTTACTATTTGGAACTCAGTACCAGCCTTGATGCAAATGATGGTTGATTGTGCAGCGAATGAATCTAGAGCCTTAGGAAACCTACGGTTGATTTTGCTGAGTGGAGACTGGCTGCCATTAACGTTGCCAAATCAGATTAAAGCGTTGATTAAAGATGTTCAAGTAATTAGCCTGGGAGGCGCAACTGAGGCATCCATCTGGTCTATTCTTTACCCGATTCAAGAAGCTAATCCGTCTTGGAAAAGTATTCCCTATGGTCGGCCAATGGACAATCAGGGTTTCCATGTGCTTAGTGAGTCGCTATCCCCTTGCCCTGTGTGGGTTCTGGGGCAGCTTTACATCAGTGGAATTGGCCTGGCTATGGGGTACTGGCGTGAGGAAGCCAAAACGACAGCGAGTTTTATTACGCATCCTCAGACCGGTGAAAGGTTATATCGAACAGGGGATCTAGGACGTTATCTGCCTGATGGGAATATTGAGTTTTTAGGGCGGGAAGACTTCCAGGTCAAAATGGGTGGGTATCGCATTGAATTAGGAGAAATTGAGACAGTGCTGATGCGGCATCCGGCTGTGGACAAAGCAGTTGTCACAGTCTTGGGTAAGCAACTGAATGAAAAACGGCTAGTTGCTTATGTCGTGGCCAACAAGGAGCTCTCCATTGATGAACTGCGATGTTTCCTGCGTGAGTATTTGCCAGAGTATATGCTTCCATCAGCTTTCGTGTTTCTGGAAAACTTACCGCTGTCAGCAAATGGGAAGGTAGATAGGCGTGCGCTGCCGATTCCAGATATGTCTGTTGGAGAACTAGAAGTTGATTATGTTGCACCCCAAAACGATATTGAACAAACGATTGCAGCTACTTGGCAAGCTGTCCTTAATTTAGAAAAAGTAGGTATAAATAACAATTTTTTTGAGGTTGGTGGCAACTCATTGCTGATTACGAAAGTTTACAGTCAGCTCAAGGATGTTTTTCCTGATATGATAGAGCGTGCGTCACTAGTTGACTTGTTTAAGTATCCGACAGTTTGTTCTCTTGCTAAACGTCTAAGCCAGGTCCAACAAGTAACGTCGTCAGAGTTGGAAAGTTTGGAGTTGGATAAGCAATTATCGGTGGGCAAAACCCGCCTAAAGCAAAGATTAAAAAAATCAAGAGACGCGAATCTACAAGTTTAGTTCTTATCTGTGGCAGTGATGAGTCGCTATGGGTCGCGTTGAGCGGCTAATCTATAGCAAAAGTTGCGTCGAATGAAAGGTTCACAGTTCTGTGATGATATGTGTTCATGATGTCTGAATCAACTGGCTTAGAAGTAGCCGTAATTGGTATTTCAGGGCGTTTTCCAAAGAGTAAAGGCGTTGAGGATTTTTGGGAAAATCTGATCAATGGCATAGAATTGACCTCAGTTTTTTCTGATTCAGGTTCCAAAGACATCGGTTCTGATCAGCCTACTAGGCTTGTTAAAACAGGGGCTGTTCTTGACGATATTGAACTGTTTGATGCTCCATTTTTTGGCTTTAATCCCAGAGAGGCAGAGACGATGGATCCCCAACATCGTCTGTTTTTGGAATGTGCCTGGGAGGCGTTGGAAAATGCTGGCTATAACTCTGCGGTAGAAGAAAGGCCGATAGGGGTTTATGCCGGAGTGGGAATGGGCACTTATTTGCTCTACAATCTGAGCCCCAATCGCAACCTGATGGAGTCAAGAGGGTTCTTATCAACCCTCGTTGGCGTTGATAAAGATTATCTGCCTACGCGTGTCTCTTATAAGTTGAATCTCAAGGGGCCGAGTATGAGCTTGGGCACAGCCTGTTCGAGCTCATTAGTGGCTGTTCATGTAGCCTGTCAAGGTTTACTCAGTGGCGAATGTGATATGGCGTTGGCTGCGGGTGTTGCAGTCAAGGTTCCCCAAAATGAATTAACCTTGTCGCCCAGTGAAATTGCTTCGCCCGATGGACATTGCCGAGCCTTTGATGCTAAGGCTAATGGCACAACCGGGGGGAATGGTCTCGGCGTTGTCGTCCTCAAGCGACTCGAAGATGCGATCGCTGATAGAGATCATATTTATGCTGTCATCAAAGGTTCCGCTATTAATAACGACGGAGCGGTTAAGGTTGGCTACACGGCTCCAAGTGAGGAAGGTCAAGCAAGAGTCATTAGAGCGGCTCAAGTTATGGCTGAAGTGGAACCCGAAACCATTACTTATATCGAAGCCCACGGCACTGGAACAACCTTAGGCGATCCCATCGAAGTCGCAGCGTTGAAACGGGCCTTTCGCGTCAGTACAGATAAGAAAGACTACTGTGCATTGGGCTCGGTGAAAACGAATGTCGGGCATCTAGACGCAGCAGCAGGGATTGCCGGTTTAATTAAGACTATTTTGGCCCTTAACCACAAACTGTTACCGCCAACGCTCCACTTTGAGAGACCCAATCCTCAAATTGAGTTTGAAAATAGTCCGTTTTACGTTAATACTCAGCTTTCAGAGTGGGAATCTGAGGGTACGCCTCGTCGAGCTGGTGTTAGCTCATTCGGCTTTGGTGGTACCAATGCTCATGTCATCCTGGAAGAAGCCCCTGTTCTGGATGTTTCTCCTGTCTCCAGAGTCCTGCAATTAGTCTTACTGTCTGCTAAAACTCATTCGGCCCTAGAAACTGCTACGGCTAATTTAGCGGCACACTTAAAACAACATCCAGATCTGAATTTAGCTGACGTCGCTTATACCCTGCAAGTGGGGCGTCAGACGTTTGACCATCGTCGTTTTCTGTTAGCTGCGGATGTCGATGATGTTCTTACAGTCCTAGAAGCAGAGCCCCATCGAGCGATTACCCAGTTACAAGAAGCCAGCGATCGCTCCGTTGTGTTTATGTTCACAGGTCAAGGTGCCCAGTATGTGAACATGGCGCAGGAAATATACCAAAGCGAGCCGATATTTCGCAAGGTGTGCGATCGCTGTTGTGACCTGCTCCAGCCTCTACTGGGCGTCGATTTGCGGCAGCTGTTGTATCCCTCTGAAGCAGAGGTTGAAGCGGCAACCGCGCAATTGCAGCAGACGGCGCTTACGCAACCAGCGCTGTTTGTGATTGAATACGCCTTAGCGCAGTTATGGATGTCTTGGGGTGTGCGTCCAAAAGCAATGATTGGCCACAGTATTGGTGAATATGTGGCGGCCTGTCTGGCTGGGGTGTTTTCCCTCGAAGATGCGTTAGCGCTGGTGACAGCGCGCGGTCAACTGATGCAGCAATTGCCCTCAGGCAGTATGCTGGCGGTTCCTTTATCCGCCGAAGAGGTGCATCCTTTACTGGGTGAAACGCTCTCTTTGGCAACGATTAATGGCCCCGCTTCCTGCGTCATTTCGGGGCCAACAGAGGCCATCGAAGCCCTCCAAAATCAATTATCTTCGGCTGGCGTCGAAGGGCGGCGTCTCCACACGTCCCATGCCTTCCATTCGCCGATGATGGAGCCTATTTTAGAGGCTTTCCAAAAGCGGGTTGAGCAAGTTAATCTAGCGGCTCCCCAAATTCCCTATATTGCCAATCTCACGGGCACCTGGATTACTGCCCAAGACGCGACCTCACCTGCTTATTGGACGTCTCATCTCAGGCAAACCGTACGATTCGCTGAAGGGTTGCAAGTATTGTTGCAGCAACCGGATCAAGTGCTGTTAGAAGTGGGGCCTGGTAGAACATTAAGTAAATTAGCGAAGCAGCACCCAGCGAAGCAGCCTGAGCAGGTCGTATTAACGTCCCTACGCCATCCGCAAGAGAAAAAATCAGACCTTGAGTTTTTATTGCATACGGTGGGGCAACTCTGGATGTCTGGGGTGCCAGTCGACTGGTCCGGATTTTATGCCCACGAGCAGCGCCATCGTCTCCCCTTGCCGACCTATCCCTTTGAACGCCAGCGTTACTGGATTGATTCCCCCGCCCAGGCCCTCGTACAGGCAACTAAGGGCGAGCGGTCTTTCCCAACAGCCTCAGAACTTTGGCCGTCTCTCGTTCAAGCGGGACAGCACCAGGCAACGGTCGGCACGGCAGAATTTGACGAGCAGGCCTATTTAGCGAACCGCCCCAGTTTAGAGGCTTTGTGCCTGGCCTATATGAACCTTGCCCTGAGGCAATTAGGCACGTTTGAAGATCCCTCGCAGCGCTATTCGCTTGAGGCGCTTGGGGCGCAGGGGGAGATCATTCCTCGCTACCAGCAACTGTTATCTCGTTGGCTGCACGTACTGGTTGAGCACGGCCATTTGCAACAGGATGGAGCCGAATTTAGTCATCTAGCCCCCGTTTCAACCGATGCTGTGCAGGCTTGCTTAAAGGAGGCCAGGCTCAGGTGGGCCGACAAACCGAAAGGCATCGATTTAATCGAACGTTGTGGGGCGAATCTCGTGGCTGTTCTGAGGGGCCAGAAAGAACCCTTGGAACTTTTCCAGGGGTTGCTGTTTGACTTTGATGAAGCCGAGGATGACAACCTCGAATTTCCCTGGCATATCTACTACAACAGCATCTTGCGGGCGCTCGCCCAACAAGCCGTTGACGCATTGCCCTCGGCAACGCATTTGCGCGTGCTCGAAATTGGCGGTGGCCAGGGGTTGGCCACGCGCGAAATCTTACCGATATTGCCTGCGGAACGGACAAGCTATACCTTTACCGATATCGGGGCAGCCGCCTTAACCCGATGCCAAAAGCAATTTAGTGACTATCCGTTTATCGATTATCGCTTTCTCGATATTGAGCGATCGCCGACAGAACAGGGATATGAAAATCACAGCTTTGATCTGGTCATCGCTGTCAATGTGCTGCATGTGACCAAAAACATGGCAGCAACGCTGCAGCATGTGCGCTCTTTGCTGGCACCTAACGGCCTGCTCTTAATGTGGGAAATCACCGAGGCAGCCTTAGACTTTGATATGACCTGGGGTTTATTAATGAACCCCCTAGAGGACGAAGAGCGGAGTCACGGTAATCCGTTTTTATCCCAGCAGCAGTGGCAGGCGCAGTTGTTGCGTCATGGATTCGCTGACGTCGCGGTCTTCCCTGACACTGAAACCTTGGGACAGCATATCTTGGTGGCGCAGGCCTCGCCTCCCGCAACCCTAACAACCCCCGCCGCATTTACAGTAACGTGTGAGTCCCAAGAAGCGGAGCCAACGCCTGCTGTTGCCTCAGGCAAAAAGCCCGATATGGCTGAGTGGTTCTATCTGCCTTCGTGGAAACGTTCACTGTCGCCATCATCGTTGCCCTTAGCAAATCAGACGGTTGAGCCAGAATGCTGGCTGGTGTTTGCCGATGAATGGGCTTTGGGCGCGCAAATTCTGCAGCGGCTAGAGCAGGAAGGACACGATGTCGTTACGGTCAGGATGGGGACGCAATTTAGTGGCCCCGATCAAAATCAACCCCAAGGTCAACGGGTGTATACCCTGAACCCGCAACACAAGGATGACTATGAGGCGCTGCTGCAAGAACTCTTTGCCCTTGAGCGACGACCCACCCAAATTTTACATTTGTGGACTGTGACGCCGGGGACTGTAGCAGCGCCCCAGGAACCTGCGACATCCGCATTAGAGGCTGCTGATCGCGCTCAAACCAAGGGGTTCTATTCACTGCTGTTTCTGGTGCAGGCGTTGGCCCAGCAGACGCTGACGGATAAATTACCCATTACGGTCATTTCCAACGGCATCCAGCCAGTCACCGGGAAAGAAAGCCTCGTGCCCGCGAAAGCGACTTTGCTAGGCGCTGTTAGAGCGATTCCGTTAGAGTATCCTCACATCAGCTGCCGTAGTATTGATGTCACACTACCCGAAGTGGGTAGCTGGCAAGCGGCCAAACTGATTGAAAACTTGTTTGCGGAACTCCGGGCTACCCCCCCTGAGCCGGTGATTGCCTACCGTAATGCTTATCGCTGGTTACCAACCTTGGAACCGGTTCGATTGGAGGCCACAGGCTGGGAAGAAACCTCCTCACGATTAAGATCCGGTGGCGTTTATCTGATTACCGGTGGCCTGGGAACCATTGGGCTGACGCTGGCCTGGCATCTGGCCCAAACGGTCAGCGCCAAGCTGATCCTGACAGGACGTTCTGCTTTTCCGGCCAAAGCCGAATGGGAGGGGTGGTTAAACAGTCGCGATCGCGATGATGCCGTTAGTGGTCAGATTCGCCGCCTAAAAGAATTAGAAGCCCTGGGAGCCGAGGTGGTAATCGCTCAGGCCGATGTCGCCAACCTGGAAGGGATGCAGCAAGTCGTCGCTCAAGCCCAGGCACAGTTGGGTCAAATCAATGGGGTTATTCATGCCGCCGGCGTACTCGGGGAAGGTCTGATTGGACTCAAAACACCTGAGGCCGTGGAAAGTGTTTTTGCGCCTAAGGTCAGGGGAACCCTCGTTCTCAATGAAATCTTCAAAGCGAGTGAACTGGATTTCATGCTTCTCTGCTCGTCGGGTACTGCTATCACGCCGATATCGGGGCAAATTAGCTACGCCTCTGCCAATAACTTTCTCGATGCCTTTGCCCACTACAAAACGGCCCAAGACGGCACATTTGCCCTGTCGCTCAATTGGGCCACCTGGCAAGGCAGTGGCATGGCGGTAGAGGCGGCTAAAAAATTAGTTCGAACCCGTCAGCCGTTACCCCCTCAAGCTGTTGCCGTTACCCATCCTCTCTTTGATCAGGCTTTCGTTGAGGGGGCTGACGAAACATACCTCTCTACCTTGAGCGTCAGCAAGCATTGGTTTCTCGATGGGCATCGGATCAACGGTAAAGCCACGCTGCCAGGCACGGTCTACCTGGAAATGGTTCTAGCTGCTGTTGCCAGTCGTTCTCGTAAGGGCACACTCGAAATCCAAGATTTCACGTTCCTGACCCCTCTAGTCATCGAAGATGATCAGGAGAAAGGGGTGCGAACAATCTTGCATCAGCGAGAAGATGGCTGGGAATGTCGAATTGTAAGTCAATCCCACCCAGAGTCTGAGGCCTGGATTGAACATGCCTCTGGAAAAATCGTATTTACCGCAGCGGGCTTAACGGCTAGACACGACCTGCAAGCCATTGAGGCGGGCTTTGAGCCGGAAGGGTTGATGACTGCCGCCCAAAAGTATCAGCCCCCCAACGGTTTCCTTGCATTAGGCGACAGATGGAATTGTTGTAAACGGGTAAAACTCGGAAAAGATCAGGGATTTGCGGTTCTGGAGTTACCCGAAGTCTTTATTGAGGATCTAAACGGCTACCAGTTACATCCGGCCTTATTTGACTGTGCTACTGGCTTCCCCCTACTCCAATTGCAGGATGAAAAGTGTTATTTGCCATTTTCCTACAAGCGATTAAGGCTAAACGGGGCACTACCGGCCAAAGTTTATAGCTATGCCAGCGCCGTTGAGTCTCCCCAGACGACAGATGGAACTTTGAAGTTCGACATCACGATTCTGGATGAGCAGGGAACTGAGCTAGTTGCGATCGAAGCCTATACGCTCAGAAGTCTCGATCGCGCCAAACTCGATCGCGTCAAAACGGATGCCACCGATGCCATAACAGCCAAGTCATCGGCTACGCCAAGCAGCAAAGCTGCGCTTGCGCCAGAGGGCGTCCCCACTGGCGAGAACTTTTATTTAGATATCGCTTCCCCTGGTAATTTAGATACCCTGACCCTGCGTGCCGATACGCGTAAGCCCCCCCAGGCAGGCGAGGTGGAAATTGAAGTGAGTGCTGCGGGGCTGAACTTCAAAGAAGTCCTGGCTGCGGCTGGTTTAATGCCATCGACTGCCCCTACCTTTAATTTCGGCCTTGAATGTGCGGGCAAGATTGTGGCTCTAGGCCTAGGGGTCAAGGACTTCGCGATCGGGGATGAAGTCATTGCTTTTGGGTCTGCGTGCTTTAGTCGATTTATTACGACTGCCGATACGTTGGTTGCGCCGAAACCCGCGCATTTGAGTTTGCAAGAAGCGGCCACCCTGCCAATTGCCTTTACGACAGCCTACTATGCCCTCATTCAGATGGGGCGACTGAGCAAAGGCGAAAAGGTCTTGATTCATGCCGCGTCTGGTGGTGTGGGAATGGCCGCTGTCCAGATTGCTCAGTGGGTAGGGGCGGAAATTTTTGCCACTGCTGGCAGCCCTGAAAAACGGCAATTTTTGCATTCGTTAGGCATTGAACATGTGATGGATTCGCGATCGGTGGCATTTGCCGATGAGGTCATGCGGCAGACAAACGGCCAGGGGGTGGATGTCGTTTTGAATTCATTAAGTGGAGAATTTATTCCGAAGAGTCTCTCGGTTTTGGCCCGTTACGGGCGCTTCCTGGAGCTGGGGTTGCGCGATATTCTCAGCCACAGCCAGTTGGATCTCAGTGTTTTCGAGAAGCGCCTCTCTTTCTTTGCCATTCAAGTTGATCCGGAGCTGCCTAATTTCGGGGCGATGTGGCGTGAACTCGTCGGGCACTTGCAAGCGGGGCGTTTTACCCCCTTGCCTCATAAAGTGTTTGCCATTAGTGCCGTGACCGAGGCGTTTAAGTATATGGCGGCGGCTAAGCATATCGGCAAGATTGTGATCGCCTTAGACGATCAAGAGGCCATCAACAATCTAGTGTTGACGCCAAATGGCGTCGAGCAGTCGGCGACCCCAGCACCGATGACTCCACCTGCCTCGGTGCCTGCCGAGCAGGGACGACCGCCTCAGGCGACGGTCATGGCTGCCGTGGCGGCTCAGACGTATCAAGAGCCGATGCCTATCTTTGATGAAAGTCAAGTAGATTTCCTCAAGGACGGCTTATTACCTGCCGAAGGGATCGAGATATTTAAGCGGGTTTTGCGGAGTCCCGTGCCTCAGGTTTTGGTATCGCCTACTGATTTATCAGCTGGCATTAATCATCGCTACACCGGGGCGATGCAGTCGGCACCGAGTTCGCTGAACCTAACCGCTAAACCAAATGTAGACCGCCCCCCACAGGCCATACACGCAAGGCCTGAGCTCAAAAATGATTATGTCGCTCCCCAAAATGAGGTGGAGAAAACGCTGGCTGAGATTTGGCAAGAGATTTTAGGGATTAAGCAGATTGGCATTTACGATAACTTTTTTGACCTTGGGGGCGATTCACTGCTGATTGTTCAGGTCCGCAGCAAACTACAAGCAGCGTTCCAAAAAGATTTCTCAACGACAGATTTATTTCAATATCCAACTATCAGCGGTTTGACAGGCTATATCAGTCAGGCCCAGGGTGAGACGCCGAACTTTCAACGGGCTCAGACCCGT
The DNA here is from genome assembly GCA_039200855.1 of Cyanobacteria bacterium P01_D01_bin.44. Taxonomy (GTDB): domain Bacteria; phylum Cyanobacteriota; class Cyanobacteriia; order Phormidesmidales; family Phormidesmidaceae; genus SIO4C1. Next base: position 27,073 of record JBCCRZ010000005.1, read on the forward strand.
GCCAAGAAGAAGCAAAGGGCGATGGCAGAAGAACTTCAGCTGATTAAGCAGAGGAGGAAAGGGCGTGGCTAATCAAGTGATTTCTAATCCTCTGAAAGGGGTTGCTGTGATTGGCATGGCGGGTCGGTTTCCAGGGGCCAAAAGCGTTAATCAGTTTTGGCAAAACCTCTGTAATGGGGTCGAATCGATTTCCTTCTTTACCGATGAGGAACTGGCGGCTACAGGAATCGATGCAGCTTTGCTCAATGATTCCAGTTATGTTAAAGCGGGCCCGGTGTTGGCTGACATTGATCTGTTTGATGCTCAATTCTTCAGTTTCTCAGCGCGGGAAGCAGAAGTCATGGATCCCCAACATCGTCTTTTTCTGGAATGTGCTTGGGAGGCCCTCGAAAACGCGGGTTATAACCCCGAAGCGGATAACGGCTTGACCGGGGTTTATGCGGGCGGTAATTTCAGCAGCTATTTATTAAATAACCTGACCTCAACCCATGACTTGCTCAAGTCTATGGTTGGCGAGACGGTCTTGCTGGGCAATGATAAAGACTACATCGCGACGCGAGTTTCTTATAAGTTGAACTTGCGTGGTCCCAGTTTCAATGTCAGTACGGCTTGTTCCACCTCACTTGTAGCGGTACATCTGGCCTGTCGAGGCTTACTCAGCTACGAGTGTGATGTGGCTTTGGCTGGCGGTGTGGCGATACAGGTGCCGCAAGTGGCGGGTTATTTGTCTCAGTTAGGTGGGTTTGCATCCCCCGATGGTCACTGTCGTGCCTTTGATGCCCAAGCCCGAGGCACTATTTTTGGCAATGGGCTCGGTATTGTTGTGCTCAAGCGCCTCGAGGATGCAGTGGCGGATGGGGACTGCATTCAGGCCGTCATTAAAGGGTCAGCCATTAATAATGACGGGTCTTTGAAAGTCGGTTATGCGGCACCCAGCGTGGAGGGGCAGGCAGAGGCAATCGCCGAGAGTCAGGCGATCGCCGAAATTGATCCTGAAACAATTTCCTATATCGAGGCCCACGGCACCGGCACAGGCTTGGGCGATCCAATTGAAATTAGGGCACTGGAGCAGGTTTTCCGGGCCAGTACTCAGAAAAAAGGCTTTTGTGGCATTGGCTCAGTTAAGACCAATGTGGGGCATCTCAATTCAGCCTCGGGGGTAACCGGCTTAATCAAGACAGTGCTGGCGTTGAAAAATAAGCAGCTCCCCCCCAGCCTGCATTTTGAATCTCCTAATCCTGAGATTGATTTCGCGAATAGTCCTTTTTACGTCAATACTCAGCTATCGCCCTGGGATACTAACGGCACCCCTCGCCGGGCCGGGGTGAGTTCTTTTGGCGTTGGCGGCACCAATGCCCATGTGGTTCTAGAAGAAGCGCCAGTGGTGGCCCCTTCCGGCCCCTCGCGCCCCTGGCAGTTAATACTGCTCTCCGCTAAAACCAGCTCCGCCCTTGCGATCGCAACGACCCATTTGGCGCAGCACTTGCAGGGTGGTCCGAAGCTGGCGGATGTGGCCTATACCCTTAGCGTGGGCCGCAAAGCCTTTAACCATCGGCGGATATTGGTTTGTCAGGCGAGTGAATCAGCTATCAGCGCTCTGAAAGACCTTGAGTCTGAACCACTGGTTCAGCCGCCGCTTCAAGAGTCTGGAAAGCGACCGGTGGTCTTTATGTTTTCGGGGCAGGGGGCTCAATACGTGAATATGGCTCAGGAGCTCTATCACGGTGAAGCCACCTTTGCGGCATACGTCGATCGCTGCAGTGAACTCCTCAAACCACACCTCGGGCTCGATCTGCGTCAAGTTCTCTATCCTCCTGTTGAGCAGGTGACCGCTGCGGCTGAGCAGCTGCAGCAGACCGCGTTGACCCAACCGGCGCTGTTCGTGATTGAGTATGCCCTAGCTCAAGTGTGGATGGAGTGGGGGGTGCAGCCGCGTGCTCTCGTCGGCCACAGCATTGGGGAATATGTCGCGGCTACTTTAGCTGGGGTGTGGTCGCTCGAAGAAGCCCTGGCATTAGTCGCCGACCGCGGGAAGCTAATGCAAGGATTGCCGTCAGGCAGCATGCTGGCGGTATCCCTGGCCGAAGCCGAGGTGCGATCGCTATTACCTCCCACCTTGTCACTTGCCGTCGTTAACGGCCCAACGGCTTGTGTGGTGTCGGGACCGACTGAGGCGATCGCGGCCTTCGAACATGAGTTGGCGAGCCAAGGCATCGATAGTCGCCGTTTACATACGTCCCATGCGTTCCATTCCCCCATGATGGAGCCGATCGTCGAAGCCTTTACCCAGCGGGTGAAACGGGTTCAGCTCAAGCCCCCCCAAATCCCCTATCTTTCCAATGTTACAGGCACCTGGATAACCCCTGAGGAGGCGACCAATCCGGCGTATTGGGCCACCCATCTGCGGCAAACGGTGTGCTGGGCTGCTGGGTTGCAAGTGTTATTGCAAGACCCGGCTCAAGTTCTGTTAGAGGTTGGTCCAGGGCGAACTTTAACAACCTTAGCCAATCGGCATCCAGCCAAGGCCGCTGATCAGGGGGTGCTCGCTTCAATGAAGCATCCGCAAGCAACCGGTTCGGATACCGCATTTTTATTACAGGCCTTAGGGCAGCTTTGGTTGGCTGGTGTCGATATTGATTGGTCCGGATTTTACCAGCATGAGCGGCGGCATCGTGTGCCGTTGCCCACCTATCCCTTCGAGCGTCAGCGTTACTGGATTGAGGCGGCAAAATCAGGCATGGAGCCGTTCCCCTCGGCCCCCCAGCTTTGGCGATCGCTGGTGCAGACAGGTCACCAGCAGGTAGAGGCGAGTACCGCAGCCTTTGACGTGCCGACCTATCTCGATAACCAAGCCAGTTTAGAGGCTTTGTGTGTTGCTTATATGAATCGAGCGCTGCGGCAGCTGGGGGCGTTTGCGGAGCCTTCGCAGCAGTATTCACTTGACGACCTTTTAGAAGGGTTGCCGATCATCCCCCATTATCGGCAACTGGTGTCGCGATGGCTGCAAGTATTGGTCGAACAGGGGCAACTCCAGCAAGAGGGGACGTTGTTGAGTCGTCTAGTGCCCAGTTCAATCGACGCTGTGAATGAGCGCTTAAAAGAGGTCAGAGCCAAGTGGGCCGACCGGCCCAAGATTGTCGACTTGGTTCAAAACTGTGGCGAAAATATGGTGTCCGTTTTGACGGGTGCCCAAGAACCGTTGAAGTTTTTCCGGGATTTTATCTATGGCTTTGATGAAACCGAAGATGTCAATCAGCAATTTCCGTTGAATGCCTACTATAACGGCATCTTGCGGGCGATTGTGAAACACGTCGGTGATGCATTGCCATCGTCAACCCACCTGAGGGTTCTGGAAATTGGCGGCGGGCAAGGATTAGCCACACGGGAATTGCTCCCCGTACTGTCGGCTGAGCAAACCCGCTATACCTTCACTGACATCGGTGCGTCCTTTCTCAACAGTGGCAAACAGCGGTTTAGTGCCTATCCCTTTATCGACTATCGCTTCCTTGATATTGAGCAGTCCCCCACGCAACAAGGGTATGAAGCGCATTGTTTTGATGTGGCGATCGCCGTCAATGTGCTGCATGTGACCCAAAACATTGGCGCAACGCTCCAGCATATCCGGTCTTTGCTGGCCCCTAATGGTTTGCTTCTCATCTGTGAACTCAGCCAAGCGTCCCCCTACTTTGATATGACCTGGGGGTTATTGATGCCGCCCATAGAGGACTCAGGCCGCAGTCAAGGGAATCCATTTTTATCGCCGCAGCAGTGGCGCGAAGCACTTCTCGCGCACGGGTTTGTGGCCGTGGAAGCGTTTCCGGCAACGAACACGTTGGGGCAGCATGTTCTGCTGGCCCAGGCGGCAGCGACAGCCCCGCTACCTGCTGCGCCAGCATTTACGGTCACCCTAGAATCGCAAACGGTTGAGCCCCCACATCAAGTCGCATCGGCCAAAAAGCCGGATATGGCTGATTGGTTCTACGTCCCCTCGTGGAAACGTTCAGCCCTACCACCCCAGATTCAGGCAACTCAGCCTGGCTGCTGGTTAATGTTTGTCGATGAGTGTGGTTTGGGAGCAGAAATCCTGAAGCAATTAGAGCTTGAGGGCCATGATGTGGTTACGGTCAGGATTGGGGAGCAATTTAGGCGCCCCGGTACTGATCGTCCCAGGGACTATCGTGTCAATCCTCACAGTCGGGATGATTATGATGCCTTGTTCCGAGACTTGAGTTCCCTGAATTGGGTTCCAACGAAGATCGTTCATCTATGGAATGTCACCGCGCCTGGGCACACGACCCCTAAGCACGCAACCTTAGAACGCCTGGATGCGATCGCGCCAGCCCAAGCTAAAGGACTCTACTCGCTGCTGTTCCTGGTGCAAGCGCTGGGACAACAGAATTTGAAGCGTGATTTGCAAATCGATGTAATTTCGAGCAATCTCCAGTCAGTGACTGGTGAGGAAACCCTTGCTTTAGAGAAAGCTCCCTTGCTGGGAGCCGTTAGAGTGATTCCCCTGGAATATCCCCACCTGAGCTGTCGTAGCATTGACGTATTGCTACCTGATGGTAGCGATCAGGCAGCCGAACTGGCCGAGTGTCTGTTGGCTGAACTTAGCGTGCAGGCTGCTGAGCCCGTGATTGCCTATCGGGGTAAGCATCGCTGGTTGCAATCCTTCGAGCCGGTGCCCTTGGACAAACCGACCGAGGCGGCCAAGCCACGATTAAGAACCGAGGGTGTTTATCTCATAACAGGGGGGTTAGGAGCCATTGGGTTGACCCTGGCGACCTATCTGGCTGAAGCCGTACAAGCCAAACTGGTTCTGATCGGACGTTCGGCTTTTCCGGCAAGGGATGAGTGGGATGAATGGCTGGCCAATCACACGCCTGAGCATGCGATCAGTCAAAAGATTCTTAAGTTGAAGGAAATTGAGTCCTGCGGAGCCGAGGTTTTGGTGGTCAGTGCCGACGTTGCCGACCTTGAACAGATGAAACCCGCGATCGCGCAAGCGCAAGGACGCTTTGGCCCGATTCATGGCGTCATCCATGCTGCGGGTGTTTTGGGTGACAGCATGATTGTGCGCAAAACCCGTGAAGCGGTTGAAAATATCTTGTCTCCTAAGGTCAAGGGGACCCTCGTTCTGGATGCCCTTTTGCAGGATGTTGGGCTGGACTTTATGGTTCTGTGCTCATCTTTGGCGTCCATCAAACCTTTATTTGGTCAGATTGGTTATGCCTCCGCCAATAACTTTTTGGATGCCTTTGCTCACGACAGAAATTCCCTCAATGGCACCTGCACCGTCTCGATCAATTGGGATGGTTGGCAAGCAGGCGGTATGGGGGTCGAGGGGGTGAAGCGGTTGGAGCAGGCGCTGGCGCTGCCTAAACTTCAACGTAAAGAGATGACGCACCCGCTGTATGAGGAATGTTGGGTCGAAGGCCAGGACCAGGCGATCTATGTTTCCAAGCTGCAAGTAGATCAGCATTGGGTTCTTGATGAGCACAGACTGCTGGGCCAGGCAACGCTGCCGGGGACGGCCTATC
>JBCCRZ010000006.1:0-31654 GCA_039200855.1 Cyanobacteria bacterium P01_D01_bin.44
ACAGTGAGCTGGTCGCGATCGCCCTAGAGCCTACGGTCGTGGTCCCCGTTTAGAATCGAGACTTCAAATAGTGGTACGATGCCATTTACAGCTAGGGGTGCCTGCTAAAGCAGGCTGAGATTACACCCTCAGAACCTGAGTCTGGGTAATGCCAGCGGAGGGAAGCGAAGCTTTTGGAAAGATTGCGCCAAAACTGACTCACCTAAGGGTGACGGCTTATCCGCTCTGAAACTGCTCTAGAGTCAGCCCTCCTAGCATCCGCTGTATTTGGATAGAGGAGTCGCATCTGTGTCAATTGGAGCCATCGCCTTAATGGTCACATTGGTGACCGCCGCCGTCTTTACGTTGTTAGGGCTTTTGCACGCTAGCCGTCAAACCATCAACCTCGAAACCTACATGGCAAACCGTAACCAGGTCGGGGGTGGCCTGGCCCTGGCCACGATTGTGGCCTCGGCAATGGGAGCCTGGATATTGTTTAGCCCCGCCGAGGCCGGCTCTGCGTTTGGCGGCATCACCGCCATTTTGGGCTACTGCATCGGTTCGGCAGGGGCGGTCGGGTTGTTTTTCTGGGTGGGGCCGCGCCTGCGTCAGCTCATGCCCCAGGGCCATTCGCTGAATGAATATGTCCAATATCGGTATGGGGGAGCCATGTACTGGCTCACCGAGGCCGCGATGGTCTTTTACATGTTCATTTATCTGGCGGCTGAGCTAACCGCGATCGCAAAGGCACTACAGCTGATCGCCAATGTGCCCTTGGGGGTAACGGCTATGGTGGTGATCACCGCTGTTTTTCTCTACACCACCTACGGCGGCTTAAGCACTACGATTCTCACCGATGCGCTGCAATTTATGGTGATTGTGCCGCTGTTGCTGATTTGTTTTGTGGCCACCTTTATGGCCCTGGGGGGGCCAGCCGGGGCGTTTGGTACCTTGGGGGTTGATCATCCCGAGCTGGTCTCCCTCAACAACATTGGCGGGCTTCGCTTTGGGGCCACCTTGATCATCGCAATTGTGGCGGCTGAGGTGTTTAACCAGGGTAATTGGCAGCGAGTTTATGCTTGTCGCAACAATCAGGTGGTGCGGCGTTCATTTTTAGGCTCTGCTCTACTGATTTTGCCCATGCTGTTGATTGCCGGGTTGCTGGGCTTGATGGCCGTCCAGTTTGGGTTGCAGGGCGACACGGCCTTTTTTGAGCTGCTCTCGCAGCTGAGCGCGCCTGGCTGGGTGATGATGACGGTAATTGTGTTGGCCCTGGCTCTGGTGATGAGCAGCCTCGACACCCTGCTAAACGGCATCGCCAGCGTATTCACCCTGGACCTGCTGCGGCTAATGCCAGGGCAATCGTCTGCCAAGGTTTTGCACATCTCTCGGGGGCTGACGGTGCTGGTAGGTCTGCCTGCCATTGCGATCGCAGCCCAGGGTTACAGCGTGCTCTACCTCTTTTTCATCGCTGACTTGATCTGTGCTGCGGTCTTGTTCCCAGTCCTCTATGGCCTCTACAACCGTCATGTGAGCAGTCGCACAGCCTTCTTGAGTGCTCTCCTAGGCATCGTGATTGGGCTGATGTTTTTTCCCAAGCCTGACTTCACCCCCCTGGTCCCCATCCCCGGTGCCGCCGACTTGCTCAATAGCTTCGCCGCTGCTCTGGTGGTCTCAACCCTGACTACGCTAGTTTGGACGGCCATTACCCAGCGAACCGGGCGGGCACCTGTTTTTAGCTATGCTCAGCTACAACAGGCTCAGCCGTACACGAGAGCAGTCGAAGGTCAGAGGGTAGAGGGTAGAGGGTAGAGGGGCAGCGGAGTTGATTTATGCCCCCGTAGCTAATGACCTTTAGGCTTTTACTCACCACTCACCACTCACCACTCACCACCCATTACCCTCTACTACTCAATACCTTCCACCGGGCCTGCACATCTGCGATGGTATACACCGACTGAAACTTGAGTCCTTTGTCGGCATAAAGTTCTGCGCCACCTTCCTGACGATCGACCAGGGCAATCACCTGATCAACCTGGTAGCCTGCCGCCCGCAGCCGCTCAATGGCCTTAAAGGCCGACTGACCCGTGGTCACCACGTCTTCTAAAACAACTACCGAGCTGCCATCGGGCAGCGTCGGCCCCTCAATGTACGCCTGAGTGCCATGACCCTTAGCCGCTTTGCGCACAATCAGGGGGGTTACAGGTTGACCTTGATAAGCGCCGACGACGCTTACCGCCGTGACAATCGGATCGGCCCCCAGGGTTAAACCGCCCACACCCACCGTGCCCACTGGCAGCATGTCCAAAAAGGCCTGACCTACCATCAGTCCGCCCTGGGGATGTAGGGTCACCTGTTTGCAATTGATATAGTACGAACTTCGCTGACCGGAGGTCAGGGCAAAATCCCCCTCCTTATAAGCCTTGGTACAGATCAAATCCAGCAGAGCACACCGAATGTCAGCCACCGTCGCGGTGGTCAAATTAAGCATCGAAATATCAACAGGCTGTGTCATTGATTTCAGTGATTTTTGAGAATTCTCGAGCAACGTTTGCAAATTTTCTGGCAACTAGTAGGATAGAGACTTATCACAATTAAAAAATTGTGGCCTCGAAAAGTTTATCGATCTTTATAGGATGGGGTACTATAAACTCCAGAATGTGAGGTTTTTAAAGACTATGGGTACAAAGCTTAAGGGTTTATTGATTGCAGCGCTCACAATCTCAGCATCCTCTGTTGCGATCGCTGACGCTAAAGCGCAAGAGGTGAGTGCTGACCAGCCATCTGTGCTGGAGGTCATAGACGATATCAATTACAACCATAGTGGTGACTACTACACTAATCGAGGCCTGTTCCGGCAGCTCGATCTCATTGTTGGGTTTGGCTGGATTGGCTCAGCCAACTTTCCAGAACTAGAAATGGATCGCGACGCTCAAGCCCTTGAAGAGGCCTATGGTGAGCTAATGTTCTTACAAACACAGAACACGGCAACCATTCGCGTACCTGACCTCCGTAGCCCCTACAATACTTCTGTACAACTGCTACCCCTCTCTCAGGTGGGTAGCCGGGTTGTGGGCAGTGAGCTAAACTTTGAGCCCCTTCCTCGCCGATAGCGTGATACCAATAAGGGCATCTTGATTGTCAACAAGCCCTCTTTGTGAAATTTCTTTTTACAAGGCTTCTTTATCAGAGGTCAGCGCATTAGCATCTGCGCTGACCTCTGATGCTTTTGAGGCTTAGGTCATTTGTTGGACTGTAGATCTTAAGAGCAGCCTACGCAAGCCAGACATCCAGTCGCACTGTTTTTTGATTCAGCCAGCTTGTTGATTCAGCCAGCTTGTTGATTCAGCCGACAGACCCTCCAACCTCTAAAATCCGCAAACCTAAAATCCGCAAACAATCTAAAGTTGACTTAATCCAGGGTGCAGGAGTTGAACCTGCCTGAGGCGAATTATGAGTTCGCTGCCTAAACCGCTCGGCCAACCCTGGGAACAGAAGAACGTTCATTAAAACGTTCGCCCTAAAAACATTCGGTGAAATCCACCTGGCCAACCTATAGGTTAAGCCTCATAAATTAAGATAGCAAACCCCGTTAGATAGCAAGCCCACCTTGAACAGGTGTCCAATCAACAGGTGTCCGATACGAACGTTTGCTGATTAGCTTATCAGATACGATAGCGCTATCGAGATCCAAGGGGTTAGCAACCGTCACAATCCTTTGCGTAATTGCTTGCCAGATTGCTTGTCCCAGCCCTTGGGTCAAATGTTCTAAGCCATATGGCAGAGCTGTCTTCTCAATGCGCATACTTTTAAGGTTCATCCCGTATACTACGGAGATATCTAAACCTTTTACTTGACCCACAGGCAAGAATGAAAATCAACCCTGCGATCGCATTTACATTAATTTTGCTCGCCATGATGGTGGGCGCAGGCATCGTTAGCTCTTCTTGGGGATACGCCTTGGGGCGTCAGGCGCTGACCGGGGTCAGGCAACCAGAGGCACGACCGTCTAGCGCCTCCACCGCCAATCGCAACGGGGCCAGCAATGGCAACGACTTTGTCTTGATGAAAGAAGACGAGATTCTCAAAAACGTCAAGGCCCGCATTGAGGGTGGGTTAGAAGCAGCGGAATAGATTGGTTTCAGGCAAGTTTAGAGACAGAATCAGGTGTCGCCACCCCCATGAATCCGCTTGGATTAATAATTCACGTCATCGGCACGGTGCCACTTCCCTTAAGCGGCTCTGAGTTGAGTTTGCGCCTGCTATCGGTTTTTTTACTGATTGCCCTCAATGCTTTTTTTGTGGCAGCTGAGTTTTCGATTGTGTCCGTGCGGCGCTCACGCATCAATCAACTCGCCTCCGGTGGAGATGTACAAGCCAAAACCGTCCAAAGTCTCAAGCAAAGTATTGATCGGCTACTATCAACCACACAACTTGGGATTACGCTCTCCAGTGTGGCCCTCGGTTGGATTGGTGAAGACACGGTCTCAATTTTGCTCTTGTTTTGGCTGAGACAGTTACCGCTGAGACCAGAAGCATTAGAGTTTCTCTCCCATTCCATTGCATTGCCGCTGGCCTTTTTAGGCATTGCCTATTTGCAAATTGTCCTGGGTGAGCTTTGCCCAAAATCCTTGGCCCTAATGTACCCCGAGCACATCGCTCGGGTGATTGGCCCCACCAGCCTAACTATCTCAAGACTGTTTGCCCCATTTATATGGGTACTCAACCAGTCAACCCGATGTCTGCTAAAGCTAATGGGTGTCCCTGAGCGCCGGGACGAGTATCCCCAACTCACCGCAGAAGAATTGCAGCTAATTATCAGCACCTCAACTGAAACAGCCGGCCTTGACCAAGGAGAGCGGGAAATCCTCAACAATATTTTTGAGTTTCGAGATGTGACTGTGGCAGAAATTATGGTGCCTAGAACCCAAATCGCTGCCATTGACAAAGACGCAACCTTGCAAGACTTGCTCAACGAGATGGTCAACACGGGCTATTCTCGCTATCCAGTGGTGGGGGATTCTTTAGACGATATTTGCGGCATCATTTGCTTTAAAGATCTGGCTAAACCCTTGTCAGATCATGATATCCAGCTAGATTCTCCGATTTATCCCTGGTTACGCCCCCCCCGTGTTGTCCCCGAGTCAACCCCCTTAAATGAGCTGTTAACTAGCATGCAACAATTAGGCCACGCCATGCTGATTGTCGTAGATGACTTTGGGGGCACGGCTGGGTTAGTTACGCTACAAGATGTCACGGCTGAAATCATTGGCGATGTCTATACAGCCCCAGCAGCACCCGCAGAGCAAATCTTACCGTTAGACGCCAATACGGCCCTGGTACCGGCCCACATTGATATCGAAACTGTAAATGAGCAGCTAGGGCTTGATCTACCCCTTACCGAAAATTATCAAACCCTGGCAGGCTTTGTGATTTATTACCTCCAAAAAATCCCGCAACCCGGTGAACAGCTTAGCTATACTGACACCCTAGATTTTACGGTAACTGACACAGACGGCCCTCGGGTAAAACAAATTCAGGTAACTCGCCAAGGACAACAGCTTAAGCAGCCCTCGGGGGCATATACCTCTAATAAACAACGTCCTGAGGCAGTGCCAATGCCTGACCTTTCAACCAGCTCAAGGCAAGCACTTGACACCTGAGACAGCTAAGAAATTGACACAAATCGAGACTTCCGCGCCATTATTTATTTCAAAATAAGGGGAGCGAAAAAGGAGATTGCCCTTTGTAAAATAGCCTGTTTACAACGATGGTAAATTCGCCTAATAGGTGGTTCAAAACATTTTTTAGCCAAGGTTGACGTGGTAATATCTGGTTGATTTTTAAAAATGAAAAAGTCATCCGCAGATTATTTAGGCGGTAGCGGTCCAGGTGAGGGGAGCCCAGGCGTGCAAAAGCAATCATCCGAAGTATTGACTGAGGCTAGTTTTCAACGTGAGCCATCAAAGCTCATTCGAGTCGGGGTGATCGGTGTGGGCAATATGGGTCAGCACCATACCCGCGTCCTAAGTCGTCTTAAAGATGTAGAACTCGTCGGCATTTCAGACGTCAACATTGAGCGGGGATTAGATACCGCTGGTAAGTATGGGGTTCGTTTTTTTGAAGAGTACACAGAGCTGATCAGCCATATTGATGCGGTTTGCATCGCGGTACCGACGCGATTACACCGGACTGTGGGCACAGCCTGCCTCAAAGCAGGAGTGCATGTTCTGATCGAAAAACCCATCGCCGCCAGCATTGCTGAAGCCGAGTCCTTAGTTAACGCCGCCGCAGACTCCAACTGTATTTTGCAGGTCGGGCACATTGAGCGATTTAATCCGGCCTTTCAAGAGTTGCACAAAGTTTTAAAGACTGAAAACTTGCTGGCCCTAGAAGCACGACGGATGAGCCCCTACGCTCAACGGGCCAACGATGTCTCGGTGGTGCTCGATTTGATGATCCACGACATTGACCTGCTGCTTGAGCTGGCTAATTCTCCCGTGGTCAAGCTGACGGCCAGTGGCAGTCGAGCGACCAACTCACCCTATTTAGACTATGTCACGGCAACGTTGGGGTTTGCTAACGGCATTGTCGCCACCCTGACCGCCAGCAAGGTAACCCATCGCAAAATCCGCAGTATTGCAGCCCACTGCCGCGACTCCCTCACCGAGGCCGATTTTCTAAATAATGAGATTTTGATTCATCGTCAGACGACGGCCAATACCATGACCGACTACGGTCAAGTCCTTTACCGACAAGATGGTCTGATCGAAAAGGTCTACACCAGTAATATTGAGCCCCTGCACGCTGAGCTAGAGCACTTTGTCACCTGTGTACGGGGCGGCGATCAACCCTCTGTGGGGGGCGTGCAGGCTCTCAAGGCGCTGCGCCTAGCCAGCTTGATTGAGCAGATGGCGTTAGATGGGCAGGCCTGGGATGCTAACGGCATTGACCTGGATAGCGAGCTCAAAGCGCTGACGGTGGCGGTGTAATTTAAGCGTATTCCCCACTCAAATATGCCTCTCTCGAAAAGGTCTGACTGGTGGTCTGACCAGGTAAGGTGCTAGGCGTCAGGATGGGGAACCGCTTCGGTCTCAGGGGTGGCTAGTTGGGCTTCTATAGCGGACTGAATGCGATCGCACACCACCTGATTGCCCGTGGGACTGAGATGAATATGATCTCGGTACCAGCCCTCGACGGTCTCCTGGCTGTCAAACAGGCTAAGCAAATCCAGGTAAGTCACCCTGTGCTCAGCCGCAAACGCATCGACCCGTCCTCGGGCGGTGACCTCATAATCCCGTGGCCCGGAGAGCACCTCTCGTTTGAGCGGCGTCATCACCAAAATTAGCTGCCCGCCCTGGGTTTCAACCTGCTGTTTAATCTGTTCCACCGCTTCCAGGTTTCTCCCCACACGGTCGCCGGTTTCGGCCTGGATGGCTTTTAGCTCGGGGATGGGGGCGGGCTTTTTAAGATAGCGATTGGCTAGCTCGGCTAGGGCAAAACCGGGAGACTTGTCTGGGTAGCTGCGATCGCGACCCACCTGCAACGAAGTCGGCTGCGTGGCGAACAGATCGTCCGTATTTAAAACCAGCACCACAATGTCAGCGTCAAACGTCCCATAGCGCTCAAGGTAGGCCTGTTGATTGCGTGGCCCCCAGGAGTTGGCCGAGGCATTCAACACTTCCACCGTTTGGTAGTCTGCTGGTAGGGGAGCTGAGAGAGAATTTTCTAACAGCGCCGACAGCGTCTGAGTTTGGTCCGTCCACCAGTTGCCATTGACGATTGAGTCACCGATTAAAAATACCCGCAGGGTCTGGGCCGGTTTAGGGGTGTTGACCGGTTGCGATCGCATGGAGTATTGATTAATTTCAATGCGATTGCCAAAGCGACGCAGACGCTGATTAGGGGCCAGCAAATACCCAATCTTGTCATCGGCCTGGTACAGCGGCGGGTGACCAAACCCAAATAACCATTGCAGCAGACCCTCTACGATTGCGATGCTTACCCCAATCAAGATGATGCCAATGCCAATCACTTTCACAGCTCTTTTGCCCAATCTTGACTTAAACCTCAACCCCATCTAGCCCCCCATCCACTCCCATACTGTGTAATGAGGCCACCCATAGACTTTTATTCTGACTTATGCGCTCTGACTTATGCCTTCTAACCTCTGGATGCTATCTCCTAAAGCCGCTTCCATTTAAGCGAGTTATCTGCTTAGCGTACACAACTAACCGCTGAAATTTTCACCTGTCCAATCCCCGCCACACCCTCTACTTCCCACGACTTCACCCTGACAAATGACGCCTGAATCAGGGGGCGGTTAGAAACCGCAGCAATAAATACAAAACCTGCCTCCCCTGCCTCTCTACCCACGACTCACCCCACCGTTCCTTCCCTCCCCAGCGCGGGCATACTGAGGGTGTTCTATTTTACGACATGCATCTACACAAGGAGATCTGGGCTAATGCCTCAACTCGTCCCTATCCAATTAGAAGACGGTTCTGAAATTTATATAGAAGCAACCGACGATGTCCAGGTACCCACCCATGGCTCATCAGCTGAACCGGTTGAACAGGTTCGCGGCGGGCAAAAAGGAATCTTTGGCAACGGCTCTCGAGGGGTAACTCATTACCCTGGCAGTCTAGGGGCAGACGCTGACAACGGGGGGAGCACCCTTGTTGCCCAAAACTTTAAGGCCTTAGAAAGCACGATTAAAACTTACACCAACCAGACCCTCAATGCCTTTAAGGAGTTGGCAACCGCCAATGTCGATAAAGTCACCCTACAGTTTGGCATTCGCATCAGTGGTGAAGCCGGTGTGCCCTATGTGACGAAAGGCGCTGCGGAGAGTAACTTAAATATTACGGTGGAATGCTCATTTAAGGATGAGCTGGGAGCCTAGGACATCGACGCTGGGTGTTTATACCCTCTTAACGCCCAGCCCCTGGCCCCTGGCCAATCTACCCCTCAAGATGCGCTGACACGCAACCCGATGCAGTACTCTAATCTAAAATCGAAACTGGTTAAAGGCGTATTTTTTCTGCCCTTTGATATCTTTTAGAGGACCGGTTCTTAGAAGGCCGGCTCAGATTAGAGAACCGGTTAGAAAAGGTGATTCTTTTCTAAAGAGAGCATGTACCAAACTACCCGAATGAATCCGCCCAACCAGCAAGCTTGGATAGATAACCAGTCCAATGGAGAGGCTTTGGGCACATGAAGTTTGCCTGCTTCTGCTAATTGTTTGTTAAGAACAAACTGATTGAGCTGCACCACAGCTTGAGACGGTGTGGCTTTGATATAGGTCATATCAGGCGAAATATTTGAGTGCATATCGGTAATTTTGTTTAGAACCTGGAGCCTGTAGAACCTGCAAACCTGATAGTGTATGGGCTTCGACAGAAGCGATGCATCCATTGAGTATAGCAAGCTACATTTCCACTTGTACGAATGCTTCCCTTTTTGGTGTTATTTGTAACTATTCTCTACATTTCAACCAGGCTTGAACTGTTAAATTACAGGGTCAGAATTTTCGCTGATTTTGCTTTTTATTTTTTTCGCTGGGCGTTGCGGCCTGATATCGCTTTGAGGTTTGGCCCGATATGGAGCAACCGACTGTGAGATAATGCCTTATCTTTGCAGGAGACATTATGGTTGCCACGTATATTCAAGACGAGACTGAGTTTGATACGCTACTAGCCAGCGAACCGTTGATGGTGGTTGATTGCACAGCCTCTTGGTGTGGCCCTTGCAAACTGGTGGCCCCACTGATGGATCAGCTCTCAGAAGAATATGGCGATCGCGCTAAAGTCTTTAAGCTCGATTTAGATGCGAATAAGCCAGTGGCCAAGCGATTTGAGATTCGCAGCATTCCAGCGGTGATGATCTTCAAGCAAGGCGAGCTGACCGAGACCGTGGTGGGGGCTAAACCCTATTCAGAATTTAGTCAGGCACTGGCTAAATATTTGGAGTAAGGAGGGATAGGGAAGGGGTAATGGGTAAATGGGTCGTGAGTAATGTCTATCGTTGTTTCTGATAGTACTCATACCGCCCTCGCAATTGCTCAACCGTCAGCGCCTGGGTCCAATACTCCACCAGGGCATGACCAAACGCCCAGGCTTGTTCTTCAGCGGGGCCTGCACTCTCAAGCAATAGGGGCCATAGGGTGAGCAGGTCAAAGGAAAGGCTCTGGCTGTCAGCACTGAGCAGAGAAAACAGCTCGTAGGCCATTTGCAGTTTGCCGATGACCACTGGGCCTTGCTCAACCGGGATTTTTTGCATCAGGGCGGTGGCGAGCAGGTCTGAGCCGGTCATCATCACCGAGAGATAGCGTAAGATTGGGCTTTTGATCAGGGTAGTGAGCCCCTGGGCTGTTGCCATTTGGAAGGTATAGCGGTCAATAATCTTAGCGGCGGCGACGGTGCGGGCGTCTTGATCCCGCAAAAAGCGGGCCAGCCGTAGTTGCTTAGAGCTTTCGATCAAGTCCACTAGGGTCAGGGCCAGACTGTCGGCATTCCAATCGGGGCGATCGCTGGCCTGATCATGGGTGACAAGGGGAAGGATGAGATCGCACAGCTCCCCCAGCTGCTCTGCCCGATAGACCGTCGCCTCGCGGATAGACTCTTCTTTGGGACGCATCCCCTGCTGCCAGTCATAGGGCGGAGCCCACTCGCGAAAGGGCCGCAACCGATCAACCTGAGTGACAATGGCAATGGTGGGCAGGCCCCCAGTCTGCGAGCCAGTCTCCGGGTCAGTCTGCAAGTCAGTCTTCGAGCTAATATCGGCCTGAGCCAGGTCAGTTTTGAGGGTGGTCAGAAAGTCTGCATCCATCTGTAGCGCCGGGTCGAGGGCCGGCGTGACCAGCAGCAACAAATCGGCCTGGTGGGCAAAGTCGAGCACCTGATCGCGATAGTCCCCCCGGTCAACCTGTTCATAGCCAGGGGTATCGAGCAGATTGAGGCTTTCCCCCGTGGTGGCTTGCCAGCGATAGGTGCGAATCTCATCGGTGCTGGGCAACACATCGACCTCGGCCTGGTCTGACTGGAACAAGGTATTGATCAAGCTGCTTTTACCCGCGCCGGTACGCCCCACTAATAAAATATTGACCGGCTTTTGCTGTATCTGCTCAGCCGGTTCCACCCGAGCCAAAATCTCACGAATCGTTTTGGTCTGGGCCTTGGGCAGGGTAGCCGTTTCGCTAGGCGCAAAGGCAGCGGGCAAATTTGTGCCCCCGTAGAGGGCCATAGACTGCTGGGCCAGGGTCCGCAGGGCTGTTTCGCGCAGGAGCTGGCTGAGGTTAAACAATAGCTGCTGGTTAGCCTGGGTACTCGACCGCTGACTGGCGGTGCGGGCCGCCGCCGCCGCCGGGTTGAGCAACCACTGCGCCCAGTTCCAGACTTTCCAGAGCTTGCGGGCCGAGGGCTCAAGCTGACGATAAACTTCATAGGCCTGGTATGCCTGGCCAACGGTGACCTGGTTGAGCACCGGGGCGAGCTTACCCATGGTTCGATCCATATCATCCACCGTGCCGCGAATCAGCCCGTAGGCCTGGGGCACGTAGATATTCAGTAAAGGATATTTAACCTCGGGATGGTAAGCACGAGAAACCGTGACAACCACTGACTGACAGCGCTTCCAAAAGGTCAGCCAGTCATCCCAAACCGGGGCATCGTCACGGGCAGTGGTCAAAATGGTCTGCAATTCGGTCTCAATTTGCTGAGCCGTATCACCGTTGAGCCCCCCCATCTCCTGGGAAATCGTTTGCAACTCAGTTTCTAAATCCTGGCTGACTTCATCGAGAATAGTCTCCATTTGGTCGAGGCCCGATTGAGTCCAACGGACCAACAGCCATCGCCAGCCGACGAACACCAGCACAATAACCGCCCACACCCAGCTAATCCCCCAGGCCCGGATCTGCAAGCCCGCCGCGGTCAGGAGAAAGCCCATGACGGCGATAATCGGGACAACGAGGATAGTCCATTGCCAAGGTTTGAAGCGGAGCATTTTTCGGTCCTGGAGGGGGTTAATTAAAGTTTAGGCGGTGAGATGGTGGGGAAGTAGACCGACCTATACTCCCCCACCTCCCCACTATCCCGAAATTCTAAAAATGTCCGTCAAACACTCAAGAAAACTCAAACTGTGCCGTAAGCTATCTATCAGCTGTCCTATCGGAGACTCCCCATGAGCTATCGCATGGATCGTCGGGCTTATGCTGAGACCTACGGCCCGACCGTTGGCGATCGCATTCGACTGGCCGATACTGAATTGATTATTGAAGTTGAGCGAGATTTGACCACCTACGGTGACGAGGTGAAGTTTGGGGGCGGTAAGGTGATTCGCGATGGTATGGGCCAGTCCCCCATTTCGCGGGCCGATGGGGCGGTGGACATGGTGATCACCAATGCCCTGATCTTAGATTGGTGGGGCATTGTCAAGGCCGACATTGGGGTCAAAGATGGCCGCATTGCCAAGATTGGGAAAGCGGGCAATCCTTACATCCAAGACAACATTGACATTATTATTGGCCCCGCCACTGAGGCGGTGGCGGGGGAGGGGATGCTCCTCACCGCCGGGGGGATTGATTCTCACATTCACTTTATTTGTCCACAGCAGATCGAGACTGCGATCGCATCCGGGGTTACCACCATGCTGGGGGGCGGCACTGGCCCCGCCACAGGAACAAACGCCACCACCTGTACCCCCGGTGCCTGGAATATCTACCGAATGCTACAAGCCGCAGATGCCTTTCCGATGAATCTAGGCTTTATGGGCAAGGGCAATAGTGCCAAGCCGGAGGGGTTGGCGGAGCAGGTACAAGCCGGGGCAATGGGCCTAAAGCTTCATGAGGACTGGGGAACGACCCCTGGGGCCATTGATACCTGCCTAGCGGTGGCGGATAAATTTGACGTGCAGGTGGCGATCCACACCGACACCCTCAACGAGGCAGGGTTTGTAGAAAATACCATCGCCGCGTTTAAGCATCGAGTGATTCACACTTACCACACCGAGGGGGCCGGGGGCGGCCACGCGCCAGACATCATCAAGGTCTGCGGTGAGGCCAATGTGCTACCGTCTTCGACCAACCCAACTCGCCCCTATACGCGCAATACCCTCGACGAGCACCTCGACATGCTGATGGTGTGCCACCACCTCAGCCCCAGCATTCCTGAGGATGTGGCCTTTGCCGAGTCGCGGATTCGGCGGGAAACCATCGCGGCTGAAGACATCCTCCACGACCTGGGGGCGTTTAGCATGATCGCCTCAGACTCCCAGGCCATGGGGCGGGTGGGTGAGGTGGTGATCCGCACCTGGCAGACGGCTCACAAAATGAAGGTGCAGCGGGGTCCTCTGGCGGAGGACTCTGACCGCAATGACAACGAGCGGGCCAAGCGATACGTGGCCAAGTACACCATCAACCCGGCAATCACCCACGGCATAGCCCATGAGGTGGGCTCGGTCGAGGAAGGCAAGCTGGCGGATTTGTGTCTATGGAAACCGGGCTTTTTTGGAGTGAAGCCGGAGCTGGTAATTAAGGGCGGTGCGATCGCATGGGCGCAGATGGGCGACCCCAATGCCAGCATTCCGACGCCGCAGCCGGTGCATATGCGACCGATGTTTGGGGCTTTTGGGGGTGCGATCGCGGTCACATCTCTTAGCTTTGTCTCCCAGGCGGCTCTAGACGCAGGTATTCCTGACCAGATTGGCCTACAAACCCCGGCGGTGGCAGTCAGCCACACCCGCAACCTGAGCAAAGCCGACATGAAGCTCAACGCCTATCAGCCCCAGATGGAAGTTGATCCCGAAACCTATGAGGTGCGCGCCGATGGTGAGTTGCTCACCTGCGAACCGGCTGAGGTCTTACCCATGGCCCAGCGCTACTTCTTGTTTTAACTTTGTTCTAAACTTCAACCCAAACGGTTGAGAGAGCTGGTCTAATGGCATGAAGTTTCTCTCTAACCCCGATTTCTCAAACCCCAAATACAGTTACCCGTTGTCTTAAAGGAACGCTTACATGCCCCCGATTAACCAAAAGCTAGGAACCTTCGGTTTGGTGAGTGGTTTATGGCTATTGGCCAACCCCCCTGGCTTCGCTCAAACCGCTGGCTCAGCCCCAGCGGCCACCCCGTCCACTGACGCCCAATCACTAACTGCCCAGCAGACCGCCCAGCGGCGTGGCAATCAAGACAGGTCAGATCGGATTAACTACTTTGGCGTCGGAGGCACCATTGGCCTCAGCGATGATGGCGGCACCGACCTGGGCGACGGTGGGTTTTCACTGGTGGGTCGGTTTTCAGTGACCGATAATATTTCTATACACTCCGCCTCGGTGATCAGCGGCGATAGCGTTGCCTCATTTGCTCTCACAGGGGGTGCCCCGGTTAGAAATCAAGCCACGGGCAGAACTTTGCTCTTTCCGTTTTTGGGAGCTGGTGTTGCAATTGAAACTGACGACTTTGATGTAGATCCGCTGATCTCTGGCGGCGTCGATGTGCCGATTACTGACCTAATTACCGGCACCGCACGGGTCAATGCCAGTTTTGGCGGCGACGGCACCGATGTCGGCCTAGTGTTAGGCGTTGGCATCGATGTTTTAGATCTGTTTTAGGCCAATCCCTAACCGTAGGGTGGGGCATCGCCCACCTATTCCGGCACCACCCACCTATGCCAGTTGCTTTGTTATTCCAATAACCAGCCAAATAGGGTGCCCACGCTCAGATTTAATGGCTCAGCAAAAGCGGGTACTGGCAACTGTTGTTCTGGTTCATCAAAGACCTCTGGCTGCTGTTTGGGTAGATAAACTAGAACCGTTCGCTCAAATGGGTCGATCAGCCAACCTAGCTGAGTACCATAGTTGAGGCAGTGCAAAATATCTTTGGTGACTTTGGTTTGACTCTGACCAGGTGACAGGATTTCAAGGGTCCACTTCGGTGCAATTTCGAAAATATTGGCTATCTCACCTGTCTCGTCGCGGGGAATGCATTCCTATGTAAATACAGACACATCTGGAATGATTGATCGACCCCCAAAAGTACACCGTAGTTCTGAAAAAGCGCGGGCAATCTTTGGTGGTTTTAGAATCACGTTAACGTTAGTCGAAAACTCAGTCTGAAGGGTGCTGTGTTTACCCTGTGGCATGGGCTTTTGGATGATTTTGCCGTCAATATATTCACTGGCAGGCTTAGTTTCTGGGAGTTTCAGAAACGCTTCTAAGGTGATGGGCTTGGTGGGTGCTTGGACCATGACTCTGCCTCACAATTAGGGCACTTGGCTAGCTTTGCCTCTTATCTTAAACCACCCCAATCGTAGGGTTGGCACTGTCCGTCTGCTCAAGCAGAGGCCCAAGCTAATGGGTGGACTAAAGGACCACCCTAGAAATAGGCTTTATGTGTAAATGTACAAACAGTCATGCAAACCTTCCAATACTCCAGCCTGATCGATGCCCCCATTGAGACCGTTTGGACCTTTCACGAACGTCCCGACATCCTCGACCAGCTCACCCCCCCCTGGCAGCCCGTCCAAATCGTCCGCCGAGAGGGGGGGCTTGGCCCCGGCGCAATCACGGAGTTTCGCCTTTGGCTAGGCCCCGTGCCCATCACCTGGCTCGCCCACCACACCGACGAATATGAGCCCGGTCGGCTGTTTACCGACACCCAGACTGAGGGACCGTTAGAGAGCTGGACCCACCGCCATCGCCTCATCCCCGAGGGCGACAAAACCCGCCTAGTTGATGACATCACCTTTGAGCTACCTGCCGGGTGGGCCACCGAGCCCCTGATCGGCTGGTTTGTGCGCCAGCGGTTGCAAGATATGTTTCGCTATCGCCACAAGGTAACCCAGCGGGAATGTGGTGGTAAGGAGGTGAGTGAGTGAGTGGGTGAAAAAATTACTCACCAAACGTCAGCGCCCCACCAGCGCAGCGCTAAGCAATATCCGAAGGCGGCACCCGCGACTGCTTTAACTGCTGCTGCAAGAGCGCTTGCAGCATTTGCCGCTGAACTTCAATGCCCTGTTTACCACCGGCATCCAGCAAAATTAGACTATCAAGCTGCTTTAAAGACAGCAGTTGAAACAAAAGGTGGGTCACCGGGTAGGGCATTGCCATCAATTCTGGATTATTTTGCTGCCCGGCAGAGGCGGCCTCTAATGACGGGTAGGCATAGATCACAGTCTTGGTTTGATCCTCAGCTTTGCGGCTACTGAGGGTTGTCATCACCCACCCCTGTTCGACGTTCTGTAGTATGTAATACTCTGGGTGCTTTAGTTGCTCAGCCAGCTCTTTGAGTAAGGGAGCAACTGTCTTGACCGCTTGGGCTGCGGTTTGATCAGGAGCTTCGTCAATTAGGATTTGAATTTGTTGATCAAGATTCATGCGCTTTATTTGATGCTTTTGTGAAACTTCTCGCGTTTTGCCCGTTTGGGGGGAATACTGACTATGCTCATAGTTTAGAGTCCGCCATATCGCTTAGAACAAGTGTGCTAGCTTTGAAAGATTCTCTAACGGCCGCAATCAACCCATCAGCAGACATCTCATCACCACCAGTGGACGCGCTTTTTCAGAAAATTTTTCAGGAACTTAGGGAAAATACACGGGTCTCGGAGCAAAATTGTCGCGAGGTAACCAACCGTATTTGCCAGGAGGCGCGGCGCATTTGTACGGAGAGTCAGCGCATTCAAGACTCGGGCGAAGTGGATACCTGGGCCATGACCCTGAGTAAGCACCGCCTGACTCAATGTCTACGCTACTACAAACTCGGGTCTCGGCGGGGTCGGGTCGATTTGCACAGCACCATGAGCGCCATTGTTTATCGCTACATTACGCCCCCCCAGGTGCAGTCAAGCTATCAGGCTCGGCTCTATTTGATTGAAGATTTCTTGCAAAATTTCTACACAGAAGCAATCAACGCCTTTCGCCGTGAAAATCAGCTACCCGAAACGTACCAACCCAAAACGTCCCTAGAGCTGGCCGAATACATGGCCTTTACCGAGCGCTATGGCAAGCGACGGATTCCGCTGCCGGGGCGACGCAGCCAGCAGCTGGTGATTTTAAGAGCCCAGACCTTTTCTAAACAGCAGCCCCCAGAGACCGCCGTTGATATTGAGCAGGCCGCTGAGTCAGCCAATAGCGACCAAGACCAAAGCTGGAATGCAGCCCCGATGCAGCGTCTGCGGGAGCAGATGATGACCCAGTCAGAGGGCATCCCAGAAGATACCCTGCGGGGTCGAGTGGTCGATGAGCTGATGGACTACCTCAAAGAAAAAGACCAGGAAGACTGCGCCGATTACTTTAGTTTGCGCTTGATGGATTTACCAACCAGCGAAATTGAAGCTATTCTAGGACTAACACCGCGGGAGCGGGACTATTTACAGCAAAGGTTCAAGTACCATCTACTCAGGTTTTCCTTATCTCACCATTGGGAGCTAGTGCACCAATGGTTGGGGGCTGAGCTTGAAAATAATCTGGGCCTGACCCCCCAACAATGGGAACGCTTACAGGAAAAGATTACTCAACGTCAGTCCAAGCTGCTGCAGCTTAAGCAACAGGGTTTACCAGATACAGAAATTACCCAGACCCTGGGGTTAACCTCCACCCAAATGCGTAAGCAATGGTCTAAGCTGCTCGAGCAAGCTTGGGAGATGAGAAATCTCTGATTTATCCGGACTTAGGGAATCGGTGCATGAATAGTAACTCAGATAATATTCGGAGCTTGCTCCTATGGCTCTTAAACTCTAATAGCCCGACGACCTCTATACCATCAGGAAATCGGTTTAAAACAAGAGCTTATATACCCAACGAAAGAAGTGCATCTGAAGTCGGGTCTGAAGCTGTGTCATCGGAGTACTGGGATCCGCTGGATTCAGAAGACTGTATCCCTCAGTTCTCAGTGTCTTCGCAAAGCCAATATCTGTTTGAGACGGCTCAGTCGTTTAACTTCGGAGAAATATCCACTGTGCAAGATCGTTTTCAATCATTACTGAAGCGACGACTCCAAATGGAGTTCGAAAATCGTCCTCCTCTGTTTCCTTGGGAATCAGAGATCCGGGAATATCCTGTTGAGTTGCCCGCTTTCTCTGCTGCGCAGGCGGTTGGGAAACTGTGGCTAGACAATTTGCATCACTTTAAGGCAGCCAATGCACTGCCCGACGCGGTGCTCACCAAACTGCTAGAGCGCTGTCAGATTATGGCGCAGACCTCCCTAAAAGAGGGGGTCAAGCTGGTTCGTACGGTTGAGTCCTTTTTTCCTGACCATACAGAGCTGCTAGAGCCCATTGCTGATATGGTGCTGACACCAGCCTATCGTTCTACTGAGGCGCTCGAGAAAGAAACAGTCGAGGTGATTCAGAATCTGACCGGAGGCTACACCGCCGCTGCACCCCAGCAGCAGGTGGCCATCTCAATGCTGGCGGCCAAGGAAATCATGTCGGCGTTGACCCTGACGGTCTCGCCCATAGATCCTCAACTCAAGCGTGAGTGGATCACTGCCTTTGGCACCCTCACCCTGGGGGTCACCTACCAAGGTGACTGGCTGCTGATCGAGGCTAAGCTGCCCAGCGGAGGCCAGCTGCACCTGATTGGCGACCAGAGCGAGTCGAGCACCAGCCGCCCTGAGGCCGGTAAGCTGAGCCTTGTCGAGACGACCTTCGAGGTTGGGCAAACTTATACCCTAGAAGTTTCCCTATCTGAGGGGGGGCAACGCCCCTTGCGCTTTACGGTTGGTGTGGTAGCCGGGGCATAATCACCCAAGTATAATCGCTAAGATAGGGGCTGAGCCGTTTCTCCCTATCTTTATCGATGCCGCCTTCTGACAACGTCGCTCTGGTTGGAGCCAATCCAACCTCGACTAAAAAAAGCACGCTTAAGAAAAGCAGTTTAAATCCGCTAGCGAAATGGCGGCAGCGTCTTGAGGCGCTGCCGCTTTCGCAGTCTGAGGATTCGATCGCGCTGCGAATTTTGGTTCAGGGTCTGGTAACGGTAGGGATTTGTGCCCTGGTAGTCGCCGCCACCGATGTCACCGACACCTCAAACTGGAATTTGTTGGCCATTCCCCTGAGTGCAGCGGGGGCTATCTGGAGCTGGCGCAGCCGTCGTCGCCATAACACCGGCGTTAAGTTTGGGATTGCCCTGGGCATGCTGGTGGCCCTGACCTTATTTTTAGGTCGGATGCTCAGCCTACCGGGGGATACCCGTATCGTGCTGGCAGAGCTGTTAATCCAACTACAGGTGCTGCACAGTTTTGATCTACCCCGACGCAAAGATTTAGGCTACTCGATGATGATCGGCCTGGTGCTGATCGGGGTAGCGGCCACAATTAGTCAGACGCTGTTATTTGGGCCATTGCTGCTGCTATTTTTGTTACTGGCGCTGCCGGTGCTGGTGCTAGACTATCGGTCTCGCCTGGGGCTACTGGGGCAGAGCTGGCGGTCGCTCTACACCCATACATCGCCGAAGCAGCTGGGGGCGGTGCTGGCGGTGGTTTTATCGCTAGGGCTGTTGATTTTTGCGGCCCTGCCTCGGTTGCCGGGCTATCAGCTACAGACGTTTCCGGTCAACGGCAGCGTGGATACGGATGCTTCGTTTGATGGCCGGGATATTTTTAACCCAGGCTACATCAGCGGAGGGCGTGACGAAGGAGAGACAACGGGCAGTGGCGGCACCGATAGCCAGAGCCCTGAAAGTGGACCAGGACGGATTAGCACCGATTTTTACTATGGCTTTAACCAGCGGATGAATCAAAACCTGCGGGGGGAGATGATTCCGAAGGTGGTGATGCGGGTGCGATCGCAAACCGAGGGGTTTTGGCGGGTGATGGCCTTTGATCGTTACAACGGCCAGGGCTGGGAGGTGTCTAGAAATGATGCGACGTCTAAAGTGTTTCGTTCGCCAGTGTCATATCAGTTTTTACCCCCTCGGGTGCCTCGTTTGGGCCCCAAACGCGAGGTAGTGCAAACCTATACAATGGTTAGCGACTTTCAAAATTTGATCCCGGCACTGTACGAGCCTAAGCAGGTATTTTTTCCGTCTGATCAGATCGCAGTTGACACAGAGGGGGCCCTGCGGGCCTCAAAGGCCCTGGTGGAGGGTTTAACCTACACAGTGGTTTCGGATGTCCCATTGCGCACTCCGAGTCTTTTACAAGCGGCTGAGGGCGATTATCCAAACAATATCAAGCGCTACTACTTGCAGATGCCGCCGGAGATCGAGGCGCGGGTTCAGGCAGAGGCCAAGCGCCTGTTGGCGACCGCCCCTGAGCCCCTGACAACGGCCTATGACAAGGCGGCCTTCTTAACCGAAGCCCTTAAGCAAAACTATACGCTGCAAGAGGATTTGCCCTTTTTCGAAGAGGAAGAGGATCTGGTTGAGGCGTTTCTTTTTAAGTACCAGGGAGGGACCGCCGACCATTTCTCTACAGTGCTGACAGTGATGCTGCGTTCGGTGGGGATTCCGGCGCGACTGGTGGCAGGGTTTGGGCCCGGGCAATTTAACCCGTTTACGGGGTTTTACATTGTCCGCAATACGGATGCCTACGCGATGACGGAGGTATTTTTCCCAAGGTATGGCTGGTTTACGTTTGACGCGATTCCAGGTCATGTTTTTGAGCCACCCTCGGGGGGTGAGGCCGATCCGTTTGGGATTTTGAAACAGATCTGGCAGTGGCTACAGAGTGTTGTGCCGGCACCAGTAGCAGCCTGGATGCAAAAGGGATTGGTGCTGATCGGGCGGGTGCTGGCGATGGTGCTGGGCGGGATGATGCAACTGGGGGGCTGGATGCGGTTGCTGGTGAGTGCGATCGCACTGACAGCCTTCGGCTTCCTCAGCTGGCTGGGCTGGCTAGGTTGGCGACGGTGGCGGCGGACTCGCTGGTTGGCGCAGCTGCCGCCGATGGAGCGGCTTTATCAGCAGATGCTGCAACAGTTGGCAAAGCAGGGGTATGGAAAATCCAAGGCTCAGACACCGTTTGAGTATGCTGAGCAGCTGCAACAGGAGCCGGGGTTTGTTCACAAGTCGGGGGTTGAGAAAATTGTCGAGGCGTATGTGCGGTGGCGCTATGGGGGGGAGACGCCGAATTTGGAACGGGTTAGGGCGGAGGTTAATCGGTTGAAGCAGCGGAAGGTTACCAAGCCGTCGTAGGTCATCCCAAAATCCAAATGGAATCAACCCGATTCACAAGATAATCTCGTAGGGGCGGTTGACTTGTGCCCGCCCTGTGGTGCCGGATTCAAGTAGCCAGTACTTTAGTATCAGGCGTCTCTCCTGGTCGTTAAATTTGGCGAAGACTTGTTCTTTTTGGAGTTGGTAATGTGGCATGGGGGCTGCGCGGGACTTTCCCTCCCGCCCCCTCCCTTTTGCTCTGACGTTAGCGACTGCCTGGGGGACGACCTCCCCCAGACCCCCCGAATTAGATTCTGGCTTCGTTTGGGGAAGGGGCGGTTGGTGGGTTAGTCGATAGGTGATCGAGCCCTGCTCCATAAAATCCATCAGCGTCTTTGATACCCAGCATCAGCTGCTTTGTTTTTCACAGACAGCGATTTTAGCTATGCTCGACACTAGGGTTGTCAAATTGGCCTGATATCCTAACTGAAGAGCAAATTTTAGCCCTCAGCGATCATTAAAACTGTGTAGCCCTTCTCTCCCTACCCACTACCCACCACCCACTCCCCCTTTCCCCTTACCCTTTATTAATCGAGGTAAATCCGTGGTCAGTCTCAAAGAATTTGTTAAAAACCCGCTGGGAATGCTGAGCGCTGCGGTGGCACCTGCCCCTGATGCTGATTTTCGACCTGAGACGTTTGATGCCCATGTGATGGGTACCTATGGGCGCTTTCCACTGGCGCTGGTACGCGGCGAGGGTTGTCGGGTGTGGGATGCGGATGGGCAATCCTATTTAGATTTTGTGGCGGGGATTGCGACCTGTACCCTGGGCCATGCCCATCCGGTGATGGTGGAGGCGGTGACGCAACAGATTCAAAAGCTGCACCATGTGTCTAACCTGTATTACATTCCTGAGCAGGGGGCGCTGGCAAACTGGCTGACGGACCATTCCTGTGCAGATAAGGTGTTTTTCTGCAACTCGGGGGCTGAGGCGAATGAGGGGGCGATTAAGCTGGCTCGCAAGTATGCCCATACTCAGTTGGGGATTGCGGAGCCGGTGCTCATTACAGCCAGTGCCAGCTTTCATGGGCGTACCCTGGCGACCATTACAGCGACGGGACAGCCCAAGTATCAAAAGAACTTTGACCCGCTGGTACCGGGGTTTCACTATGTGCCCTACAACGATATCGGGGCAATGGAAAGTGCGATCGCAACCCTCGATGCCCACGAACGCCGGGTCGCGGCAATCCTATTAGAACCCCTCCAGGGCGAGGGCGGTGTGAACCCTGGTCAGGCGGACTATTTCAAGCAGATTCGGCAAATCTGCGATGAGAAAGGGATTTTGTTAATCCTGGATGAGGTACAAGTGGGCATGGGTCGCACGGGTAAGCTGTGGGGCTATCAAAATCTGGGCATTGATCCGGATGTATTTACCCTAGCGAAAGGCTTAGGCGGCGGTGTGCCGATTGGGGCGCTGCTGACCAAACAACACTGTGACGTTTTGAAGCCAGGCGATCACGCCAGCACCTTTGGTGGTAATCCGTTTGTGTGTGGGGTCGCTTTAGAGGTCTGTAAGACCCTGGAAAGTCAGAATTTGGTGGCAAATGTGCAGGCGCGCGGAGAGCAGCTGCGACAGGGGTTGGGTGCGATCGCAAATCTCTATCCCAATCTGATCGAAACCGTCCGAGGTTGGGGACTGATTAACGGTCTGGTGCTCTCAGAGAGCGTCGAGCTTAAGTCGATCGACGTGGTTAAAACCGCGATGGAAGCCGGTCTGCTGCTGGTACCGGCAGGGCCAAAAGTGGTTCGATTTGTGCCACCGTTAATCGTCAGCGAGGCTGAAATCAATCAAGCCTTAGAAACAGTATCAAAGGGACTGGCGCGGCTGAGTCAGTAGCCAGGGCAATCTCATCAGCCAGAAAGTTATCTACCAGGGAACTCTGGAGTATTTGCGGGGGAACAGACCACCCAGTCGGTGGCTGTGAAGTCGGCCTGACCATAGTTGAAGAGTTCGTTGACGGAGGGTTGATAGTCCTGATTAGCCATTGATGATATTTGATATCTGCCGTTAGGGTAGCGACCTAGTGGCAAAAATCTCAAGTCGCCTGCCCGCTTATTCTCAGACCAAAATTTTTCCTTGCTTCACCGTCAACACCTGCGATGACTTTAGCCATTGGGCATCAAACGAGCCTAAATGAGTCGTCGTAATCAGCGTCTGAAACCGCTCCTGGACGGCTTCTAAAAGGTGATTCTGTCGATTGAGATCCAGCTCTGCTAAAACATCATCTAGCAGCAGCAAAGGCGGCTCTGAGATCACCGCTTCGATCAGCTTCAGCTCGGCGAGTTTGAGGGCAAGGACCAGCGTCCGCTGTTGACCCTGTGAGCCGTACTGCCGGGCCGGAGTTTCATCAATGGTGAAGGCCACATCGTCGCGGTGGGGGCCAACCAGGGTGGTGCGCTGGTAGTATTCCGCCACTGTGCGAGTTTGGATCTTTTCTAAGAAAGCCTGCTGAATCTTGTCTGGATCGTCAGACTCAATCGGGACGTTGGGCTGATAGGTAATATCTAGTTGCTCGGTGCTACCGCTGATAGCGGTATGCCAGGTTTTAGCCAGGGGGATCAGTCGCTGTAGCCCCCTGGCCCGACGACGAATCACGCGGGTGCCGAGGGTCGCCAGTTGGGCATCCCAAAGAGCGAGTTGGGTGGCGTCAAATTTAGGCGGGTGGCTGGGGTCGGAGTCAGCGGTTTGCTGACGGATAAACGCATTACGCTGTTTGAGCGCCTGGGCATATTGCTGCAAAATATGGGCATAGATGGGCTCAAGCTGCATCAGCAACGTATCTAGCCAGCCGCGCCGCTCGCCGGGGCCACCTCGCACTAAATCAAGATCTAGACACGAAAATTGAACAGCGTTGAGGGTCCCCAAAAAATCTTGCTGGCGTCGTAGGGTTTCGCCATTGAGAACAGCGGTGCGCCGTCCTCCGCTGCGCAAAGTCAGCTCCAGGTTGGCGATAGTCAGGTCGCGCTTAAGTCGGGCTTTGATCTGGCCCGTGGTGGCCCCGTCTTGCACGAGGTCGCGATCGCGACTAGTTCGATGAGACTTCAGCGTCGCCAGCAGCTCGACCGCTTCCAACAAATTCGACTTACCCTGGGCATTTTCCCCCAGCAAAATCGTCTTCGGGGCGAGAAACTCGACAATCTGCCCTGGGTAGTTGCGAAACTGCTGAAGCTGGAGCGACTTGAGAAACATAGTTTCCCCAATTTAAAGGATGAAGGCGGAGGGCGGAAGGCGGAAAAGGGTTAAGGATCAAGGGTGAAAGGCAAAGGGTGAAACCTCCCCCATCCTCCCTATCTCCCCCATCCCCGCGACTCCGCGTCCCCCCATCCCCGCGTCTTCTTCCCTAGCTCCCCTGCCCCCCTACCCCCTCTACTCCTCATCTTTTTCCTAAACTGTCTCTATCACCCCAACCGGCCCAACCGCCGACAGCGTTTCCTGCAAAAAACTGAGCGCCTGCTGCTCTGCCCAGCAGCTGAGCCGAAACGGCCACCCCCCCTCAATAAAGGCCCCATGGCCGCCACGTTTGGGAAATAGACCCGTCAAAAAATCACTCTCGGCCACCTGCTGATAAGGAAGCGCATCGGGGGGATAAAACGGATCGTCCTGGGCATTAATCAGCAGCGTCGGGCGGCGAATGGATGGCAAAAAATGAATCGAACTCGACGAACGCCAGTAGGTATCTGCATCAGGAAATCCGTGGATGGGAGCCGTGAACAACTTATCAAAATCAGATATCGTTTTCACCTCGCTTAGCGCCTGCGGATCGACCAAATTGGGATAGCGCTCTAACTTTTGAAAAATTTTGCGCTTTAGACTTCTGACAAACCGCTGCACATACAACAGGCTAAACCCTTGCTCAACGTAAACAACCCCAGCATTTAGATTAAAGGGCGTGGAAATGGTCACCGCCCCTCGCAGCTGGTCAGGCACAGCCTGACCTTGCTCGCCCAGATACTTAAGCAGTACGTTGCCCCCCAAAGAGATGCCTATACAGAGGAGGGACCGCTCACTATCTTCTGCCAGCAATTGCTCAATCACCCAGGCCAAATCCGCTGTTTCCCCCGCGTGATAGGCCCGCTCTAATCGGTTGATTTCGCCACTACAAGAGCGAAAATTCATGCCGATACTCTCCCACCCCATCTGGTGGGCCGCTGCCATCAAGTGGCGAATATCCTTAGAGCCTGACGATCCTTCTAAGCCATGCAATATCAGTAACCGGGGGCTTTTCTGTGCTTGCCCAGGTAGCCGATCGAGGTCAATAAAGTCCTTATCAGGGGTCTCCCACCGCTGGCGCTGAACGGTGAGCTTAGGATGATTTCTTAAAACAACACCGGCAATGGTCTGAAGATGATTGTTAGAGCACCACCAGGCAGGTTGAAAGTCGGTAGAACTAGTCGGCATAGGGTATGGGGTCAGAAGAAGGAAAAGGGCCTATGCACTGAAACTCAGAGTGCTGAACCGCTTTTAACCATACCAAAGTTTACGAGACCCCTACCCTTGACACATCACCGTCAAAAACTGCTAATATACATGAGCTAAAGCTTTGGGGTGTCGCCAAGCGGTAAGGCAGCGGGTTTTGGTCCCGCCATTCCCAGGTTCGAATCCTGGCACCCCAGTACGTTTCAGACAAGGGCTCACAGGTTACCTAACCAGTGGTCAACCTGGTCAAGCCTCTTGAATAGGGGCACTGCTCGAATAACCAGCAGCCATCCTGGCCGACCCACTAGAAGATTGAGAAAGATGATCGCAGCCCTGATGAAATTCTTGGTTACAACGGGTCTGCCTCAATAGAGGTACAAACGAAGCATCCCGATTTCCAATTAAATGCCAATTAACCCGATGCCCTGAGGTTGTCCAGGTTGGTTCTTTTTAATGAAAAGCTTGCTCTGTAAATATCAGAAGTCAGGGCTACCTTGAATCGTTTCGATCCCAACCTAAAAAGTCTTTAGCCTTGCCTCTGCGGAGAATAGCGATATAATTGCCGCAAAATATGCGGTGATTATGGTTTGGATTCATCAACGGCAGGAATGGCCCCATTTTGTTTGGGACAGTTCGATGCTGACGTGCAAGCTAGCGGATATTCGTCACCGACAGGGGCGACTGCTAGGACGGATGGAAAATCTGGGGTTTGACCTGCAATTGGAGGCAAACCTGAGTACGCTCACGAGTGACGTGGTGCAGTCATCCGCGATCGAAGGGAAACTCCTTGATTCTGAGGAAGTCCGCTCGTCCATCGCCCGTAGGCTCGGTATAGATATCGGGGGTGTTCTTTCAACAAGCCGCGATGTTGAGGGCATCGTTGAGATGATGCTCGATGCAACCCAAAATTGCCAGCAGCCCCTGACTAAAGAACGTCTGTATAACTGGCACGCGGCATTATTCTCAACCGGGCGGAGTGGAATGTATCAAATTACTGTCGCTGCCTGGCGGCCAGAATCCGCAGGGCCTATGCAGGTGGTTTCTGGTCCGATTGGGCATCAAAGGGTTCATTTTGAAGCACCACCAGCAGCCAAACTCGATGATGATATGACTGCATTTTTAGACTGGTTTGAGGCAGAGACAAGTGTCGACCCCGTTCTCAAAGCGGGCTTGGCTCACCTCTGGTTTCTGACCATTCACCCCTTTGAAGATGGCAATGGTCGAATTGCTAGAGCCATTACGGATATGGTCCTAGCAAGGGCTGATGGTACATCCAATCGGTTCTACAGCATGTCAGCTCAGATTGAGTCAGAACGCAAAACCTACTATACCCAACTCGAAAGGCAGCAGCGCAGCACCGTTGATGTCACGAACTGGCTGGACTGGTTTCTGGAGTGTCTAGGTCGCTCTATTGAAAGTGCGGAAGGGATGCTCTCGGCAGTACTTTACAAAGCCCGACTGTGGGAGCGCGCTAATGTGCGACCTGTTAACGAACGACAACGTCTGATCCTCAATCGAATGTTAGACGGATTCAAAGGCTATATGAGTACCTCCAAGTATGCCAAAATCACCAAATGCTCTCAGGACACTGCTTTACGAGACATACACGATCTTTTAGAGCGAGGCATTCTGGTTCAAAACCCCAGTAGAGGACGCAGTACAAGTTACCGTTTGGCAGAAATTGAAGTCGCGTACGGTTGATTGTTATTCCTAAATGCGCTTGTGTTCTTTAATCACTCCTTGTGCGGGTTTACTGATTAAAATCAATTAATAGATGCGATGTAAATGCAAGTCAGGCAGGCATGGAAATCTCCCAGGCGGGTTCAATTCAATATTCGAGCGAGGTATTGAAGCGGGCTGAGCGGGCGCTGCGATGTTCACCGTTTCGGATGAAACTGCTGGAGGATATGCGATCGCAAAGCATCTCCCTCAGTACGATCAAAGATGATCAAGGCAGCTACAATGGCTACACCCAAAAGCCGCTCTCAGAATTATCCGCAGACGATCAGCTCACTTGGCTCATGTCAGTGGGGGTGCTCAGACGAGAAGTCGATGGACAGGGGCTGACTGATAGCTTTCGGTTGACCCCCTTGGGGCGTCAGCTACTGAATGGTTGGAAAGCCCAAGGTCATCCGGATTGGCGTGCCAGTTTACTGGATTATTTACACGACGCTGCAAATCGATGGCTGAAATTACCTAACTGGCTACGATAGCAGCCTCTATCAATCACCTTA
This sequence comes from Cyanobacteria bacterium P01_D01_bin.44, assembly GCA_039200855.1. Classification (GTDB taxonomy): domain Bacteria; phylum Cyanobacteriota; class Cyanobacteriia; order Phormidesmidales; family Phormidesmidaceae; genus SIO4C1. Next base: position 27,779 of record JBCCRZ010000006.1, read on the forward strand.
AAGGCCGCAAAACCCGCAAATTTGAGCAAACTCGATAGCAGATTTGTGTAAAGTTTTGGGTAAGTTCAGAGAATAGATCATGGCACACTCATTTGACACTAGGGGGAAGCACTGAATGAAGGCAATCATGGTGGTCGGCACCACCTCCCATGCTGGAAAATCATTAGTCGTGACTGCCCTATGTCGCATTTTGAGTCGCCGTGGTTGGCGAGTGGCCCCCTTTAAGGGACAAAACATGGCCCTCAATGCCTACGTCACTGCAACCGGTGCCGAGATTGGGTATGCCCAGGCCGTGCAAGCTTGGGCGGCGGGTGTCCCCCCCCAAGCCGAAATGAACCCAGTATTGCTCAAACCCCAGGGTGATATGACTACCCAGGTGATCCTGAAGGGTCGGGCGGTGGGCAAAACAACCGCCGCTGAGTACTACGAGAAATATATTGAGGTGGGCTGGCAGGCCATCCAAGAAAGTCTGGCACGGCTCAGTCAAGAGTTTGATTTACTCATTTGCGAAGGGGCAGGTAGCCCGGCTGAGATCAACCTCAAGCATCGTGATTTAACCAACATGCGCATTGCCAAAGCGCTGAATGCCCCCACTATTTTGGTGGCTGATATCGATCGCGGCGGCGTCTTTGCTCACATCGTTGGCACCCTGGAGCTGTTGGAACCCGACGAAAGAGCCTTGATCAAAGGCGTCGTGATTAATAAGTTTCGCGGGCAGCGGTCATTATTACAGTCCGGCATTGACTGGCTTCAGGAGCGCACAGGCATCCCGGTGATTGGGGTAATCCCCTGGTTAGAGGAGTCCTTACCGGCAGAAGACTCGCTGTCTCTCATGGAGCGTCCGAACGTCAAGACCAACTCAGAGCTAACCGTGGCGGTCATCCGACTGCCTCGGATTTCTAACTTCACCGACTTTGACCCCCTCGAGTCAGAAGCCTCGGTCACGGTTAAGTATCTGGGCCCAAAAGACGATTTGGGTTACCCAGACGCCGTCATTTTACCCGGCACCAAAACCACTATTGCCGATTTGCTGATTTTGCAGCGCACGGGCATGGCCGATGCAATTCGTGATTATGCAGCGGCGGGGGGGACTGTAATGGGGGTCTGCGGCGGTTTTCAGCTAATGGGGCAAATGCTAGCTGACCCCGAAGGCCTAGAAGGCCAGGAGGGGCGTTATCGTGGCCTGGGCCTTTTGCCCTTGCGGACAGTCATTACTCAACATAAGGTCGCCAGACAGCGCTCGGTGGGGTCCAAGTATCCCCAAGAGGGGCTACCGGTGACGGGCTATGAAATTCACCAGGGCCGCACCCAAATCGTCATGAATACCGAGGGTGATGATAAGGAGTCACCCCAAGCCAAATACATGCCGATCTTTGACGACCGCAGCCTCGGCATCGTGGATGAAACCCTATCTGTATGGGGAACTTACCTCCACGGGATTTTTGATAATGGCCCCTGGCGGCGGGCGTGGCTCAACCGGTTGCGGCAGCAGCGCGGGCTGAGAGCACTGCCCACTGGGATTGCTAACTATCGAGATCAGCGAGATTCGATGCTCAACTCCCTGGCCACGGTGGTTGAGCAGCATATTGATTTGGATCCGATTTTGTCGAAATAGATTAGAAGGTGAGATGGTGAAATGGTGAAATGAGTTAAAAATTAAAGGTTATAAGGTTAAAGGCTCTCAAAGAGCACAGTGTATTCACCAGCACAGCGCACTCACCAGCGCAGCGCACTCACCAGCGCAGCGCACAAGTCAACAGGGGCATAGGGATTTGACACTCATTCAAATAGGAATCCTGGCCATTGGGGGCCTCAGCTCGGGCGTCCTGGCAGGTTTTTTGGGCATTGGAGGCGGTGTGCTGCTAGTGCCGCTGTTGGTACAGCTTGGCTTTGCGCCGATTCAGGCGGCGGCGACGAGTAGTTTAGCGATTTTGATTACAGCCACGACGGGCAGCTTTCAAAACTGGCGGATGGGGTATTTAACCCCCCAGCGGGTGGTTCTTTTAGGTATCCCAGCCTTGGTCACAGCTCTAATCGGGACACAGGTGGCAGATAAGCTACCTGACTATGTTCTGCTGGCGGCGTTTGGGGGACTATTGCTGAGCAACTTGTATTTAGTTGGCTTAAAGAAACGGGTGGTAGCGCAGCGTCAGCACAGCCTCTCTGAAAGAGAAGCGCAATCCGAATCGTATTCACCCGCGCGGCTCACCCCCCTGACAGCCCGCCTGGTTACGGGCGGCGTCGCTGGGTTTATGGCGGGCCTATTTGGGGTGGGCGGCGGTGTGATTTTGGTACCCCTGCAAATTTTGCTGCTCAACGAGTCGATCAAAGCCGCTGTGCGAACCAGTCTCGGGGTGATTGTGATTACGGCAATTTCTGCCTGTGTGGGCCACGCGCTCAACGGTAATGTCGTTTGGCTGGCTGGCCTGCTGCTGGGTCTCGGGGGGCTAGTCGGGGTTCAAATCAGTACTCGCTTTTTACCCAAACTAGCGGACCAAACCGTGAGTCTATTGTTTCGAACTATGCTGTGTTTGCTGACAGTCTACATTTTTTGGCAGGCGTGGCAGGCGTGGCAAGTTTAGGCATAGGCCCAGGAAATCAGTATTAAGCTTTACCTGATGGTATGAAACATTACAATTTTGGAGCGCTGCGGTTCGATAATTGAATAAATGAATCGCCGTTGGAGAGCTGGCAATGGCCTGCCTGGATACCTATGACCCTGGAGACTTTTACGATGAACTGTTTGTCAATCGAGGAGTCCCCCGTGAAGCGGCGGCGTTATTGATTGAACGCATTGGCCAAGTGCCCATTCAAGAGCTGGTAAAACGTCAGCAGACAGCCCAAAATACTTTGTTTAGGCTGGGGGTGACTTTTAATGTCTATAGCGATAACCAGGGCACCGAGCGGATCTTTCCATTTGATTTAGTGCCTCGGGTGGTGGCCTATTCTGAATGGGCCTGGTTAGAGCGCGGGCTTAAGCAACGGATTGAGGCGCTCAACTGCTTTTTGCACGATATTTACAACGCTCAGAATATTCTCAAAGATGGCGTGCTCCCTCGGGAAGTGGTGGAATCTGCGCCGGGCTTTTTGAAACCCTGTCTCGGCTTAAAACCGCCAAAAGGTCGCTGGTGCCACATTACCGGCACTGATCTGGTGCGCGATCGCGACGGGCGCTGGTATGTGCTCGAAGATAACCTGCGCTGTCCCTCGGGGGTGTCTTACGTGCTCGAAAACCGGCGAGTGATGAAGGCGTCATTTCCCCATTTCTTTGATGATTTAGATATTCAGCCAGTGGATGACTATCCGGGGCAGCTGCTGAATATTCTTTTGAGTTTGGCCCCAGACTCCCTCAGCGATCCGTGTGTGGTACTGCTAACGCCGGGGGTTTATAATTCGGCCTATTTTGAGCATTCTTTTTTGGCGCAGCAGATGGGGGTTGAGCTAGTCGAAGGGCGTGATCTGGTGGTAGCGGACGGCTATCTGCAAATGCGCACGACTAGAGGACTCCGTCGGGTAGATGTGGTCTATCGGCGGATCGATGATGAGTTTCTAGACCCCGAGGTCTTTCGCTCAGACTCAATGCTGGGGATACCCGGACTGATGGAAGTCTATCGCCAGGGTCGAGTTGCGATCGCAAATGCCCCCGGCACTGGCGTCGCAGACGACAAGATGATCTACGGCTATGTGCCGCAAATGATCCGCTACTACTTAAACGAAGATCAGATCATCCCCAACGTACCGACTTATTTTTGCGAAGACGCAAAGCAGCAAGCCCATGTGCTGGCTAATCTTGATCAGCTGGTGGTTAAGGCCACCAACGCCTCAGGGGGATACGGCTTGCTGGTCGGCCCCCACGCGTCTGCCACCGAGCGAGAG
>JBCCRZ010000007.1:0-31245 GCA_039200855.1 Cyanobacteria bacterium P01_D01_bin.44
TCCACACTGGCTGGAGCTGTTGGGGTTTAAGCGTTTCCAGAGAGCGTAAAGAGTGACGAAATATCAAAATAGGCCATTGGCAACGATGGCCTGATTTGGGCTGCCTGTGTAACCCAAAATCCACCCAATTTGAACCATGCCTATATTTCAATTGGTTTGAGCTTATGGCACTTCGTTGCAGCTACGCTTGCACTACCCCAGCCACGAATGGGAGGAAAAATGGCTGGACTATGTGATGCCTAACCGACAAGATGCAGCATAAAATCTTGCTTTAATCACGCTAATCTAATACGCTTCCGTTGCCATACCCCCACCGGGGACGACTCCGGTGATGAGTTTAACGGTTTTGAAGCTACCACTCTACGTATAGCACCTCAGGCATCCAGGGGAATTTGATAACACGAATACTCCAGGGAAGTTGTTCGAGGAGCACATCATAGGTTTCTCTTTCTACCTGTAGTAGCCAGTTGTCGTTGTAGGGTCGCAGAATGCCTGCTCTCTGCAAAAAGGCTCGTCTAAAGCCGTCGAGGCTAGTGCCTTTCAAAGCTGGCCAGTTACGAATGGCTGCTGTGAGTAGCGTGTCGCATTCGGTTTTCTCCAGGTCAGTAATATCTAAGTGAGCGGCAATGGGGGTTGGAAGATCTAGGCCACAGAGGAATTTGTTGAGGGGGAGGAGATGCTCTGGTATTTCGGTGGCGGCATCGACTAGATATTGGAGTAGGAGAATAGCGCGTTCTGTTGTTTGAAGCTCTACGAACTCGTTAGCCTGGATCAGATTAAGCGTTTCAAATAAACGTGGGAGAAAAGGCCAAAGGAGGATTAAACCGGCATTCTGGATGTAGATTTCTTTGGATTCGGTGAAGGGAGTGATGGGATCGATGAAGAGAGTAGGGGGGACAGAAGAGGCAGGGGAGGAGAACAGCGGTTTAGTGGATTGTAAAACTGCCCTAGTTTGTTGAATTAAGGGGCGATAGGGAGGCGGAACCTCTGTTTCTAGCTGAGTGGCCAGGGTAACCATGTCGGTGAGACGGTGGTTAGACTGGCTATCTGCGGAATCATTTGGGAATCCTTGCAATAGCGAGTTGAGTTGATATAAGAGCGTATCAATTTTAGCTTGCACGGATGGTGAGATTGGTGGTTGACTCTCAAGAGCCTTTAACTCGCTCAAGAGATTGGCCAGCGTGTTGAAAGTTGATCGCGTGTTGATGGTTATCGTTGTTGCTGAGTGTTCTGTGAGCACAGATGATATGGGGCTCTCGAAGCGTATTCCCTCAGTGTGTTGTTGTTCCAGAGCACTAAGTAGTTGTTGCCAGAGGGTGGGGAGGTTGATTTTAAAACTGTCAGCCAAATGCAGCAGGTGATTGCGAATAGCTGCATCTCCAAGGGGATAAGCGGTAGGGCTTAAGGATAAGGAACTAAATATCCCTCGCCAAAGTTTGAGTCTAATTTGTTGGGAAGGTCTGTTGCACAGGCTTTCTACTTGGGGTATTAGCTTGTCAATATCTTGAAGATAGGGTTGTACCCACGCAGCGCTATTGGGGGCTAATAGGTTTACCAGATTAATCAAGGTGGAATCGGAGAATTGATAAATCAGGCGTTGTCGAGATTGAGCCTGTTTGAGTTGGGTCTGGAGCAATGCCCTGAGGGCAGCAGGCGAGGTGTGGAGTAGCTGCTCACAGCAGTCGTCGAGGGCTGATGGACTGAGGGTGTTGCTCCACCAGGGTAACCGTCCGGTTTGGAGGAAATAGCTGAATAATTCGAGTTGAGACTCGGTAGAGCTATAGCGATTCCCGGTTGAGATGAATACATCCTGGCCGTCAGAGGTAGGGAGCGGGTGAGCGGGGGAGTATGCAAGGTGATTGGGAATCGCCATAGTCAGGGGAGCAGGCTTAGAGGCTTTGACGGCAGGGGTGACCTGGTTGGCGGACAAGCCAGGGGCTGGAAGGGCTACCACGGAGCCGAGCTGTTGGGCGAGTTGCTGAGACAGCTGGGCTTCTGCTTTTGTAACGAAGTCTGTTTCCAGAGTGTGCAGATTTATTTCACCCAGGTCAATATCGAGGGTGTCGATGCGGATGAGGGTATCTGGATCGCTGAGCTGATCGCAGTAGGTCTGGAGCAAGGGAATGATTTTACGGCGATAGAGGGCGCTGAGTTGGTTTTGGAGCTCAAAGGCTTTGATATTAGCCCCAATCCGCAGATCTAAGATTTGCTGTTTGATGATGTGGCGCTGTTGGAGCATCAGCTTGTCCCCTGTTCACTGCGGTTGGGGGACACTTTGAATGGGTTGGGGGTCGTGCTATCGTTTGCCCCTTCACTGATAGTCGTGTAGCCGATCAGGGCAGGAACGGCAGGAATGTCGGTGGAGCCCAGTTCCAGGAAATTAATTAGCCGAGTAGCGGAGGCTTCGGCTTCGGTGCCCGTACCTCCCTTAGCAGTTCCAGATAGATATTGCAGCCAGAGCGCATAGATGGTCTCGAATTCTCGCATTTTGGCTTGATTTAGCCAGTGAAGATGAAGGGTGATGTGGGCCGGGGTTTCGGCAACCAGAATGTCGTGAATAAGTTGCTTGATATTGCGAAATCGAGCGGGCCAGTCGGGTAAAATAACGCTGATCTGAAATGAAAAGGGATCGGGACAATGGTTGCTGCGAACCCATTCGCCGCTATCTTTGGTCACGAACGGATGGGCAATATCAAACGTATCGGTTGTAGGATTGTCGAGTACGCGATAGGTACCGCTGTAGTAGGTGGAATAGAAAATATCAATAGAGTTACCCGCCTTAAGCCGATGATTGGGAGAAGTACAGGTGAGGTGCCCTGGTGTATCAGAGGTCTTAAATTCAGTGATGGGCTGGGAAAAGCTGAGAAAATCACTGGCCGATGGAGCCGGTCTGGCAACAGCACTGGTGGTGAAGCCAGCCGCTGAGCTAAGGCTAGACGACGGAGCCTGACGCGGGCGGAGGAGAAGATGTTCAACGATATAGAACCCCTCTTTATCGATATCTGAGGCCAGGAATTGTCGGTCTGGATCGATGCCGAGTAGGCGGGCTACCCGTCGCTTGAGGCCCGATACGTTGCTGACGTTTTTAAGATTGTTGGGATTGCGGGTATAGTTAAAGGCTTGGCCTCGTCCGGCACTGACCTGACGATAATCGCGGGCAAAGTCGGTCTTACGTTTAAGTAGAGTATCAGAGGAGGATTGGTTAGGATAGAGCAGGGAGTGGTTGGTAAAGGTTTCCCCGTATTGGGCAATCAGGTGGTCTAAGAGGCGATTCTTACGGTCCAGATCAATTTTGGCATCGGTGGACGCTTGCTTGCGGTGATCTGCATAGGTGGCCTGGAGAATCTCTTTACCACCAGGAAAGTGAGCGATGCTTTGGGAAAAGTAGGTTTGGATTTGATCGGTGTTGAGAGAAAAGAGATCCCTGACGTGATCGAGCTGGGCAAAGTAGTTGGCCAACAGCTGATCGAATACCATCAAGTAGGCTTGAAGCTGTTTGGCCTCGGCTTTGCGTTCGGAAAGGGCGGAAGCAGGCAGGCCAATCTCGCCGATGCCGTAGGTGAGGGGAAATTCGGACTGAACCGACGTATAGTTTGAGAGTTCTCGATAATCACCAGTTGGAATCGGGAGATCCAGGTTGCTAGGGATTGAGCTTTGAGATGAGGAGGGCGGAGTCTGAGATTGGGTAGGCGTTGCAAGCGGTTGCTCAATCTGGCCTTTGTAGAACTTGATATCGCCCGCCTGTATAGTTTGGCCTAGGGATTTCAGTCGAGGCGTGAGCTGGGAATCTAGTTTCAGTGCCCATTCCTGAGGCGCAGTTCCCTGGCTAGTAAGCGTCATGTGCCTGACAGTCGTGACCCCAGGTATGTCTAAAATGATGCGGATCAGGTCGGAGGTGTAGAGTTCGGTTTTGCGATCGAATTGTTGAACTTGGGCATCGTCCAGAAAACCGTGGTCAAGCATCGGCCCTGAAAAAATGTCTTCGACTGGTGTGCCTCGCGCCAACAGCGCTGGTAGTCTCAAAAATGGCAGAAACGGAGAAATGTAGTAGGCAAGGGCTGTGTGAATTTGTCCCATGAGCCTTTGTGGGTCGGCATCTGCCACAATTTCAAGCTCAGCTCTGACGGTAATTTCTTCAAATCCCAGCGTGGTCACTTCGGCAAAGTCTTCGCAGAGATTGCGGTGCCGCTGGAGTCTAGTAGTCGCTGCCGCAACTAATTCTCCTACCTTATTTTCATACCCAAATTCCGGTTCGATCAGGACACGATAGAGGCCCTTAATCCGTACAGGTTCGGCTAAATTCTGGCTACTAAAGCTGAGGCGAGCACTGGCAGCATCGTAGTACAGCTGAGGCTGAGGATTATAAATGGGTTCTAACCAGGCATTTTTGATACCATCGATGTCAATCAGGAGTTTGCGGTAGTCGGTAATGGTGAGGGGATTGATGGTGAGAATATCTCTCGCGGTTAAAAAGAGGGGAGTAGCGGTAGAGACGCTGTCAGGCTGAGCCAGTAGATCCTCTATGGAGAAGGAGAGGCGATAGCTGAGGTCGGTGACGGCGTAGCATAATGCCTCCAGGATGGTGATGCCGGGATCATGGCTGTTGTAGTCGGTCCAGCGGCTACCGGCAAGTTGCTGAATGGATTTGATGCCTTCCTGACGGAGAAAGGCATAGTCCATGCCGGGGTATTTGAGGGGGGCGGTGGAGATGGTGAGAGAATCGGCCATGGGTAGGTGGAATGTAACAAATAACAATTAACAAGTTAGGGATTCATAGGCATAATCTCTTGGTGAGAACTATTTTCCCACTTGCTATTTGTTACTGGTTACTCGTTGCTACTTGAGAGACTGTGCCATTAGTGGCATTTATGGTTTTGGCATCTAACGCATTAGTCGAGACAGAAGGCTCATCTTCATGAGCTTTGGCAAGTTCTTCTTCTAAGACTTGAATTGCGCCTTGAATGCGGAGCAGGGTGTTTTGGACATTGGTATGTTTAGCTTCGAGTTCAGCCAGAACTTTTTGACCAGATTCGAATTCGACTTTGAGTTTTTGGAGGCGTTGCTGTAATTGTTGTTTCATGAGTTCGTCTTTAAAGTTGCCTGATTAATTAATTCTATAGCTTCATAATGAAACATAGGGCATACCATTTCGGTCGGTTGTTACCTGAGCTGTTACCAACTGTGGCTGTCAAAGCAACACTTACGGTGTGGGTATGGTCGCCATCGGCTTTTGTTTTAGAATTATCTACATTGTCACCTCCTCTATCTATGGAGTTAAACTTTCTGGCCGCACCTCCTCCTCTAACAGAGTCAGTACGGTTATACCAAGCATCAGGAAATTTGTGCGAGTGGGATCCATTGTTTGACGTTGTGAAAGATTTTTGAGGAATTGAGACACTGTGGCTATGGGTGTCTGGATTGCCGCTGGTGTTTGCATTACTTGAACCTGCACCCATAATGAACCGATCGCGTAAATCAGGTGTGCCATTTTGGCCATTACACAGGGCCCAACCGCCAGGAATGTCAGCAGCTGCCCCTGACCACATGACAATCATGCCAACAATCACAGCAGAGTTACCATGATTGAGGAGTTGATAGTAGGTGGTTTTTATATGAGCATTGGCACCTTGATGGGGCTGTAAAACTTCCATCGCTCCAGTACGATCTTTGATGAATAGCAAGCTATAAGGAGAGCGGTGATGCCCGACTTGAAAGGCTTTTAACGCGCCAATTTGTCTTAACAGCGCTGCTGCTGAACCATTGCTTGGGGCATTTTTGAGTGCATCATAGCTGGCAACTGCAACAATATCCCCGCTAGCCGCTTGTTCATTTACCCAGGTTGTCCAGGAATTCCATTCAGCTGGATTGTCATAAACATCATGTGAGATCTTTGTTTTAAGAGCTCCCTTTGGGCTCAGAATAACCGTGTTTAAACCACGAGTACTGTTCATGCCTATAGAAACATTGGCAATTTTAAGATAGGTATTGTTACCTTCTGGAGAGTCTAGACCTGATCCTCTCAGATAGATTTCATAATTTTCATAACCAAACGGGTTCCCGCCTGCATAAATAATGCCACTGGCTTTTACATCTCCATCAGTGCTAAGGGTGCCTGCGATCGCACTATCCCCAGCCACCTTCAATTTAGAGGCCCCTGGGTCCGTCGTGCCGATGCCAACGTTGCCATCGTGAGTAATCCTGATCGCTTCAGTGAGCGTACGGGAGCTGCCATCCCCTGCTTGAGTCCTAATTTGCAAGCTAATGTTTTGCTTGCTGTTGTCATCTCTAGTCTGTAAGTAGGCAACGTTGCTATTGTATTCCCGAAGCCTGACATGGCCAGGAAGGTCAACATCTCCACCATTGACTGCAAGATTGCCAGATGAATCAATAATCATCCGATCTTGCAATGTTCCATTGTTTGCAGTTTGGAATCTCAGGTCGCCAGCCTTATATTGGCTACCAGGCTGGGATGCGATCGCAGCTGCTGGCTTACCCCCTGAGCCATTTTTCCAAATGATTCGACTCTCTTGGGTAGGGCCTGTCCCATCATTGTAGAAAGACAAAAAATTGGTCTGCTGAGCATTACCGCCTGTAGCCTTGATTTCTAAGGGCGCACTTGGGCTATCTGTCCCAATTCCCACCTTGCCATCGGCATCTACGACCAGCGGCGTGCTATCTTTCGCTTTATCGTCAATGCGGAGGGCAGGCGCACTGCCGGTCTGCTGAATATGTAGCTTCGCTGTGGGCTGAGTGATACTGAGACCCACATTGCCAGCAGCACTATCGATAAAGAGCTTGCTCACCCCCCCAGTTTCAAAATTGAGCCCTGAGGTACTTGCCCCGGTTGGTTTTTGATTTAATCGCCAAGTATGGGTCTTTTTCGCGTAGAAATCTAGCACATTTTCACTGTCTCCATGGGCCATAATTTTGAGAGGCGTATCGGTCCCGGATGGCTTCTCAAGCCCATCGTCTGCGACATTTAGGACCGAATCAATCAAGTCCTTAAAGTCTCCCTCAGAGGGTTTAGCTCCGGTTTTGAAGAGATTTTGGAGTTGAGTTCGATCTTTTTTGCCTGCCATGGGAGGGCTCCGGGTGAATGGGATAAGGGGAAGGAGGAAGAGGGAAGAGGGAAGAGCTATAGGATGGGTTAAGCCGCCAGATTATATTGCTTCAATCTAGTTCTATACAATCGGCGAACCCATCTTGGGCGAAGGCGGAAGGGGGAAAGGCGAAAGGGGAAGGGCGAAGGGCAAAAGGGGTTGTAGGGCGAAGGCGAAAGGGGAAAGGGAACTGTCAGGTGATGACAAAATCGATGCCGATGATCATGTAGTCAATGCCTTCAAAGGCTTCGTCTTCGTAGCCTGCTGTGGTAATTAAATCAATAATATGTTCTGGAGCCGATACCAGAATTGAGTCCACCTGTTTGACTTGGGCTAAGTTGCTCGTATTCACATGGTTGGTAGTGTCTATTGTAGAGCGTTGCTTATCGGTCAGGGTGACCTGTTCGATTAACTTTAGATTGGTTACGTAGTCTACATAGGGTCGGGTCTCAAGAAAATGAATCACTGCAGAACTGTGGAGGGAACTGCCAAAGGAAATATCGCTTTGGTCATCGTAGGCCCAGGGGGAGAGAAAACGCACCAATTCTTGGTTGAGCTGTTTGAGATAGAACCCCTGTTCATAGCTATTTCGGAACCGTACCCCAATGCGATACTTAATCTGCTCATAGCGGGGATTTTTGACAACGACTTTGACAAAGGGCGAGGTGTGGGTCTGGAGATAGGTTTCAATCTCTCGCAACAGATATTGGGGGGCCTTGGGTTCCAGGGGTAAAAAGGGAGCCGTATTGGCCAGGTTAGGAATCACCACCACCGTTACCTGACCGGCATTGGGGGCGTTACTCTGTTCGGCCTGGGTGAGGCATTTCACCTTATAAATCTGGGGAAACTGTTCTAAAACCAGACGCTCATAGTCCCAGCGGGTGATGGCCCGACGCTTGTGGCGCAGCTGCTCTCCTACCCGGGTGTAGAATGCCTGAGACGATTCCAGCCGCCGTCCGCCAAAGGAACTGTAGGGTTGGTCGACGGTTGCGATCGCACTATTGTCCTCAGTCAATGTCTGGATTGAGTTGGCGGCCAGCGGCTGGCTCAGGTGCTCTGGGTCATTCTGCTGGTCGACAAACGTGACCGCCACCGCCTGGGTGTGAATGGCCAGAGCATCGGGGATGGCAGCAGCCTGCTGAGCCACCGTGGCCCGGAGCCAGTGCAGCCCGGCGGGCAATAAATGGTTTTGGTGGGTTGCCGTCGCTGGCAGATTGAGGTGTAAAATCCCTGAGTCCATGAGATCGTGGGTACTATCAGATAACACATCCACCGGTTGAAAGCGGTGCCAGCGATCGTTCGCCAGATAGCTCCACTGAATGGTGGGATTAGTCAGGTCGGCATTGCCGCTGCCCGACACTAGCTGAAACAACAGTGTCAACGTCTGGGGCGGTTTCACATTTCGCAAGCCAATGAACAAACTGCCCTCGGTGTCATATTGGGGAAGTAAGTAATAGCGACTGGCCAGATCCCCTGGCTGGGCGGTCTGCCGTAAATCCACATAGCCAAAGGAATGGAGCTGAAAAATGGTTTCCCCGGCGACGGGACCCGTCGGGGGGGGCGCTCTGAGGTTAATCTCGGCTGAAGCCTGGTAGTCGAGGGTCACCCCTTTGATTTTTGGCGTATAGGGGGGATAAACGGAGAGTTCTTGAATCTTTGTCTGAGTATCTTGACCCTTTTCATCTTTGACGTAGTCACTATCTCCAGCTCTGGCAACTTTATTGAGCACCAGCGGATAGAGAGTGTGCTGAAAGTCAGGACTGGTCAACTCCAGGCGAAAATAGCGGCTGTGTTCCCACAGATCCTCCGTCAGATCGTCCGTTGCAGATTCCGCTGACATCGCTGCAAACGGGGCCGCAGGCAGGCCCACAAACTGGACTTTGCCATAGTGCAGGGTGCTCATGGACGACAGTTTTGTCGGGTCAGCTTGCTGGGGACTAAATAGAGATTGCTTGCCAATCGAATGCCAGGACCGATTGAGCAACAGATCTAACTGGGCCTGAAAGCTAGTGTTATTGATGACCGGGGGCTGGGGGGAAAGACCGCAGTGGGCATAGGCATAGTAATGGTCAGCAAAACTCTGCGGTAGCCCCATCCAGTCTAATTTCAGCGACAGGGTATCTAGCTTTTTGGCCACAATCTCGGGATAGGAAAAGTATAAGGCGGCTCCGGCGACGGGCTGGGTATCAAAGGGCTCAAAGGGACTCTTAGGATTGAGCACCGTGCGATCGTTGCGCAACTGCACCGTCTGGATATCTTTAACGGTCACCTGGAGATTGGCCTTTTCTAGACAGATGTCCTTAAACAACTGGTAGGGCGAAGACCGCCCTGGTTTCTCCGGCAGATCTGCTAAGGTGATGGTGATGAGGGGATAGGGGGTTTGGAAGCGGGTAGCCCCTGCCTTTTCTTCTGTTTTTTCTCCTACTTTTACATTGGGAGCGGTAATCGCAGGCTGGGTGGCCTCTAAGGAAAACTTAAACTGCAACCCATTCAGATAGATACCGGTGGCAGAATATTGCTCAACCTGAGTGGTTGGGGTAGGCATGCGGCTAATACGTCCAATCGCACTCACCGTGGCGGCGCGATCGCTAACCAGCCCCATCAGTTGGTAAATCTCCCCATTTACCCCAGCCATCAGAGAACCCACATCCTCGGGTTTAAATAGGGCAGTGGTCGTTGCTGTCAATTCAACCCGGATCGGTCTCAACTTCTCTAATCGCGCTGTTGGCGCTGCGTTAAAGGCAATACGGTCATATTTTCGCACCTGGCCAGAAGGCAATAGATAGCCCCAGGGTTGGACACCCACCCGCGTGGTTCCCCCAAATTGTTTAATTTGGTAAATGACCCCATCTGACCAAACAATGAAATGCCCCACATTCGAGCGTTTAAACCGGAACGCGCCTTGGGAGGGTCTACCGCTTGCCCGCATTTCTTGATGGCCATCACTGAATTGAGACAATTCGAGATTGTCTAGGATAACGCCACCACCGCCTAACGCCAGATTGGGATACTGATAAATGGCATCGCTGGGCTCTACCCATCCTACCGGGCTCAGGGATGCTCCTGTTGTGCCCTCAACGGCGTTGATGCGATACAACCCCCCATCGGGAAAGTGCAGATACTGACCCACATGGCCTGCTGCAAAGGTATTTTCAGGTCCCTGATAGGTCACTTGTATATCGGCCTGCCCATAGGAGACCAGGGGAGGCTCCAGAAAAAAATCTCCTACCCGAAACGTTAACTGGTTCTGTAAAATAGGCAGCCAGCCGGTCTCGCAACTCATGGCCACAGCAAAGGGGCGGTCTCCCCCCTGCAGCATCTCTGCTAATACGCCCCGGTTAAAGGTGTCAGCCTGACAGGCCAGGGTGAGGGTAATCTCACGATGGCCCTCTGACAGGGCAAGAACAGGGGATGCGATCGCAATGCCCAGTGACGCCCTCGCTTTTTTTCCAGGACTGGTCTCATGCTTAGCCAGGGGTGGCGCGATAAACGGATGAAAGCGGGGCAGCGGCTGCCCAGGTTGAGCATCCGCCACCGTTCTGGCATAAACCGCTTTTAGTTCTGTACGACCGATGGCAGGGTAGGTAAACGTCCGTTTGCGGGTTTGCGCCCGTTCTAACAAGCGATACACCTCTTCCCATTGCCCAACCTCTTGGGCTGTCATGGGTAGCTGCGCAGTGTTGCTGGCGGTGTTGCTGGCGGGTTGACGGCTGCTCGCCAGGTAGGCTGTCTGGGCGGCCATAATTTTGCGAAAATCGGTAATGCTAAGAAATAGCTGCTCCTGGATGTAGCGTTCAGCTGCCTGGGCATTAGCCCCATCCAGAGCAGTTAACAGGGTCGTTAAGTTGACTGGCGTTGGCTCTGAATTTTGAATAAAGGGCGGCAGCGGATCGCCCGGTGCTGGAGCCCCCAATGCCCATTGCCAAAGCGTTATAAACGCAATAGCGGCGTCTTGTTGCCCCGTTTGGTGCTTCTGCTTGAGCTGGAATCGGCGATCGCGATTGACTTTCTTACGATAGGCTTTTTCCACCAGTCGATAGACCCGTTGCCATTCGACTTCGATGGGAGGCTTCACGTCGGGTAAATGCTTTGTATTTTCGCGGGTATGAACATCAAAGCAAAATTTGAAATCTTCTACGATGGCAAAACACAGCTGGTTCAAAATGTAGTGCTGCCGGGGCTGGGTAATCTCCTGTAGAGAAAGATCCTTGACGGCTTCAAATAGGGCAATGATTTCAGAAAGCGTATGCTGGTCGGTTCGATTTTGTTGAGTGGCTAGGGGATCGGTGGCAGGCAGCGCAGGCAAGCGCCCTCCCTGGTTAGGGGTGCCTATGGCCCAACGCAACATTTTTTCAAAAGCGATATCACTGCGATTGTCTGCCAGGTGAATATATTTCAGATCAATATAGATTTTCTCAACGGAAAGGGTTTTAACGCTGGCAACCTGAGCCTGGGTAACGTAGAGACTAGCATCGGTTTTATACTCCAGCAGACTGCCCTGACGATCTACACCTGCACTTAGCCGCGTGCCCTTGGCAAGTATTGCCTCTGTTTGACCAGGCGTCAGGCTAAAAATCACATGGGCGCTATCGGGAACGGCTGCTTTCTCGGCTAAGCGCAACACCTGGCGATAGTAAAAGTCCAGACGGCGCTGGGTGAGGGCCTTAAACTGTTGCTGGGGATAGCGCAGGAGTCGCAGAAAGGTGAGGAAAAGGGCGAGTTGGGGTTGGGTGATTGTCTGGAGGATTTCTGGGGGAAGGGGGAAGGGGGAAGGGGAGAGGGGGAGAGAGGGAGAAGGCTGAGTTGTGGCGTTGGCTTCCAGGGTGGTAAGGGCTTGGGCAATGGCGTCGGCATCCCCGGTGAAGAAGGCAGACCAGTCGCCATCGGGTTGATTTTGGTCGTTGAAATAGGTCAGATGCTTCGCAAGGGCCTGGGCATAGCGGATCCAGTCGGCCAGGGTTTGTTCGTCGATGGCAATGTAGTCGGGGGCTTGCGATCGCAACGCCCGACTACGTTGACTGGTGCCATCTCGAATGATCTGAGCCTTGAGTTCCATACTGCGCTATGCTCCCTTCCACTTCGTATTGGTGGTTTGAAAGGTGCCATTTCCAGGGTAAGCGGTGTTGGCATCTGGAATAGGAGACCCTGGCCCCGGCGGCGGTTGTTGGGCGGGGGACTGGACCTCAAACTTTGCCGTAAACATACCGCCCTTGAGCAAAACAGGTTTGCCCCCACTTTTGGTTTTAGAGGCTTTTTGATTCCCCGCTAAGGCATCAATTTTCAGGGTGCCTGTCCCTGGAATGGAGTATGGCCCAGCAATGTAGGTACAACCCGGTACCGACACATCTTTCTCATCACCGTCAATGCACAGTGCTTTACCACCAACGCTACCCTTGCCACTGCCTGCCAATTTACCCGGTTGCACGACAACGGTTGCCTGCCCAAACGCTGGGTTAAAGGTCACCATATCGCCATCAATCAGAATAAAGTCAGACATTGTCCCCCCCTAAACATAGGTAGCCTCCTTGATATAAAACGGATAGACCATATTTGAACGGGTGTTGGTTTGACGCACGGTATAGTCAATGCTGATCAACAACAGTCCCTCGATAGCCTGACGGGTATCCACATCAATGCGATCGACTTGGATTCGCGGCTCATGGTATAGCAGCGCGTCGGCCACAATGCCTCGAATGCTGGTCACCACGCCCTGCTGGATCTCTTCGAAGACAAACTGACTTAGCTCACAGCCAAAGTCAGGCAGCATCAGGCGCTCTCCCGGCTGGGTCGATAAAATAATCTGCAGACTTTGCAAAATATCGGCTTCTGCTGAGACCATCTCCACCTGGCCCTGGTGTGGACTCAGCCGGGTAAATCGAGGGGGAAACGTCCACCCTGTTCCCAAAAAAGAATCATCCTGGGACAGCTGATTGGGGCTGACCTGACTACTTGACATCGACTTCTTTTCCCTCCAGCGTGATTTTTCCTTTGGCCTTGATGGCAATATCCTTGTCACTACTGACCTGAATGCCATCGGAGTTCATTGTGAATTTATTATTATTCTCATCCACAATATAGATAGCCCCGTCTTCATCTACCAGGATGATTCGATTGGTTCCGGGGGTGATCAGGCGGATGGATTTATCCTGATCATTAAAGACAAGCTGCAAGTTCTCTTTGGTGACAATGCCCTTCTGGCTGTTTTTCTCTGTTACCGGTAGGGGTGGCTTATGTTTGCTCCCATAAAAAGAACCTAAAATAACCGCCTGCCTGGGGTCGTCATCGAGAAATCCTAACACCACTTCATCTCCTGGTTCAGGCCAAAACGCAGTGCCCCGTCCCTGGCTGCCATCGGCGGTCAAACCCGCATCTAACATGGCCAACCTTGCCCAGACCAACCCATCGTTATTTTTGGAGGGCGGTGTCGCTGTGGTCGCCGTTAAGCGAGGAACTTGTACCTGAACCCGCCATTTACCCGCTGGATCTTTGGCATATTTCTCCACCACACCAACCTGCAACCCGTTGACTGCGGGTAAAAGACCACTGGCTGGCGGTTCCATGATGTCATCACTGGGGGCAAAGGGCCTCGCCGATGCCCCAAATTGAATATCGGTTTGCCATCCCCCCTCGCTAACCTGATGGCGAATGCCGGTGATCAGCGTGTTGCCATCAAACCGTTTGCCCACTTTCTTGAGGGTTAGCACATCCCCCGGTTTGATATCGGCCCGCCCCGGAATCCGGATGCGGCCCTGGATCATGGACAAGCGATGTTTCAGCATTTGGGCACTGGCCCAGACTTTGATTTCCTTGGGGTCTAAAACTGTCCCACTGACTAACTGACATTGATTCGCCCCGATGGTTTTCCCCAGCGTAGCCGGGTCCAAATTAGACTGCCTTAGCTCGTAGTTCTCTGCCGCCTGAGGCTTGGTCAACGCTTGCTTTTTTTCATCCCAAGCTATCGCCTTGACCGATTGAAACTGTTCTCGAATATCGGCGTCTACTTCCAACTCATAGATTTCATCAATGCCATAGACCAAAGGTGTCTTGCTACCCTTAATCAAGGTCTCTGGCGACTGTACGCTCACCACCCCATCATCGACTAATACCCATAAGCCATTAGCCTCCGCTCGAGAGAGCATAAAATCCCAATCGCTACAGTAAAACTGCACCATATCTGGATGGATAACGGCTGTCTTTGTAGGAGAAAAGGTGCCCGCCTTGACATCCTTGGTGAGGCTTTGCTTATCCACACCATTGATAATCTCCTTGATAATGGCCATGTCATCCTTTTTGCGGAAGATGGTATTTTTCCGCGGCTGGGTGAGTTTAATGGCTGCATCCTTCAAGTAGAGTGTGAGGAGCGACTGGTGGCGTGTGGCCTGAATGCTGTGCTTGACTACCAGGCCAACAAAAACCGTGGTGTCGGATAGGCTTAATTCGCCTTCATAACGCAGCTGAATCTCTATCTTCTGACCCGGTGCAAAGAAGCTGGTCTCACTAATCTCAAATTTCTGCTGGGCCGCATCCCCATCCAGCAGAACAATTTGAGCGGTTGGAATCTTGTTAATATCCTTAATGATATCAATCGACAAGAGGGGATATTGGGGATTCATCGTGGTACTTATCACTCCCCGAATATTGTTGATTGTCGCGGTCACCACACCTTTCATTTAAGTTTTATCACTTTTTACTTCTTTATCCGTGTCTTCATTCGTGTTTTCAATAGGAGGAAAATTTATAGCCTTACCTGCCCTCAGCTTTCTGAAATTGTTTAATTTATTGGCTTGGGCAACCTGCATATAGAAGGTGGGATCGCGATAGATTCGATGGGTCATCAGGGGCAAAGTATCCCCATTCAGCACCGTACGGATATGGGTGAGGTCGGGCGAACTTTTATTCGCCAGTTTGGCCAGCTTTTCTGGATTCAAATCCTCTAGAAAAACTGCATCCAGCTCGGCCCGCAACGCCCTGCCACTGCGGTTGAACAGGGTATAGTTTACATCTACCGATTGCAGTCGACAGTCGTAGGTGAGGTCTCCCCACTCCAGCCGTAGATAAGGAGGTTCATGGATGTCCCCATCCATGCGACCGGTAATCTCTAGAAATTCATCGACCTGGTCTTCGATGGTTTTTCTAATCGCGATTGGCCCCAGGGAAATGGACGGTCCTCCAGAGAGGAGACCTGCCGTGGCGCTGGAGTCGTCCAGGATAAACTTTAGGGAAAGCGTACGTGACTTCGAAAACGAATAGCGCGCTGTTCGTCCCGCTGTGTTAATCCCCTGCAGCTTCTGAAATTCATTTTCATAGCGAAAAGAATAGGACTCTGGGTTGAATTTAGCCTTGTAGATTTTAACAAATAATAGACTAAACGGCCCCTCTAGTCGCTTAGCCGTTCGGAAAGACTTGATCTTTAGTTTTTCTAATTTGCCCCAGATCATCGCTCTCGCTTACGCTCCAATATTTTCAATACCTGTGCGACGCAGGCCGCAACGATGCTGTTTTCAATACTGTCCTCTCCGCTGCTGGTTGCTGATTCAGAGGCATCCTCGCCACTCGGGTTGACGACTGTGGTTCGAATAATTAATTCTCTGACTTCGACGGGCATTGGTATCTCCTGTGAAATGAGAATTTGGTGGGCGCTGCCCACCCTACTAGATCCTTAAATTTTGAAACCGTGTGTAGGCAAGTTCCATCGTGTCAATCACCACCGCACTTTGATTGGCGTCCAGATCCGAAACCGACCATTTCAAAGGATAGGTCTCTTGAAATAGCCAGCCAGCAATAGGCATATCTTTGGCATTGAGCAACATCACCAGCACATTGCCGGGCTGAAATTTGAGGGTACTCATGGCCAGGTTAAACTCCACATTCAGGGGTGAGCCAATCACCATGCCCCGCTCCAGCACCAGATTGTCGTAGGTGACCCGAGTTGGCAGCCGATGGGTAAAAAGATTTTCGCCCCCTTCCCTGACTTCGGAAGTTTCAATGGTCGATGACATGCCCGACACCCGCTGAAAGCGAATGTCAAGCGGATTCGGCAAAAAACCGCCTACCAAAAAGGTGACCATGAAGTAAAATCCGACGGGTGGATTTTGGGTCAGACTCAAAGCTGGGATGGGAAACGGATCGCTCATCAGATGTCACACTCACTCATTAATGAAGCAGACTCAAAGGGCCGGATTGCTGACTTCTAGCCAGGTGGCTGTCAGTTCTAAACTTTCAATCGCCACCTCGTTACTTGAGGCGTTAAATGACGGTGCATCCAGTTTGGTAGGAAAGGCATCTTTCGCGAGCCAGGAGGCGGTGGCATCCCCATTCTCATTCAGCAGGTCAATGCGCACATCTCGCTTTTCAACCGTATTCAGGCGAATAGTTTTAAACCAGTTCAGCAAGAAATTATCGGCCTTGACAACGCCTTTTTGGAGGGTCAAATTGACCACATTAAAGAATCCTGGCATGTATTTTGGGCCATCTTTGTAGCTCAATCCATCTTTATAGGTAATCGTCTCGTACTGGAAATTCAGACCTGAAACCTCTGAAAAGGCAATAGAGTCATTGTCGCCAATGGTGACCCGATAATAAAAAACGGGAATGGGATATTTATCTTGAATATCTTTGACAGACGTAGCCATGCTGTTAATTCCTTTGATTGGATAATGGACAGATGGACAATGCTCGGGGGTAAGCCCGGTAGGCGGTGCCCACCCTACTTGTTATTAATGGGTGAGATTTGATACCAACGACCTTTTCCTTTTACCCCTTTTCCTTTTACCTATCCCTGCTGCAATTTGTGAGAGAACCGCAAGATAATAAACTCTGCTGGTCGTACCGCTGATACGCCGATTTCAATAATCATACGGCCTTCTAAAATGTCTTGCTCGGCCATGGTTTGACCCAGACCCACACTGACAAAAAATGCTTCCTGCTGGGTGGCTCCGGCCAGGGCTCCCTGACGCCACAACCCATCCAAGTAGGTCTCAGCAATGGTTTTGACCTTGAGCCAGGTAACGGCATTGTTGGATTCAAACACCACAAAATTGGTGGCCTTTTGGATAGATTCTTCGATCAGGTTGAAAAGACGGCGGACCGAAATATAACGCCATTCGTTGTCATTGCCCGCCAGGGTTCTGGCACCCCAAATCAGCGTCCCTTTGCCAGTGAAGCTGCGGATAGCGTTGATGGATTTCCCAGCGGTGGGATCCACATTCAGATTTTCCTGTTCTTCATTGGTGATTTTGATCGTGGGGCCAATGACGGACGCTAAGCTCATATTGGCCGGTGCTTTCCAGACCCCCCTTTCTCGATCAACGGTGGCATACACACCCGCAACAGCAGGGCTTGGTGGCATCACTACCCGCATAGCATTGAGCGCCAGCTTAATTTTGTTATAGAGTTCGGTCTTTGCTGTTTTAATCGATGTGAGCGGACTGCTGTCGCTAGTACTCGCTGAGGGATACGTCAGCGCTGTTTCCGCCAGGGCAGCATTGATAGGGGTGGTGGTGACACCACTGGCTGCCAAACGATACTTGCCAACCGTTGCGTTGCCGACGAGTATCTGAGCAACGGTCGCGCCAGCCTGGGGTAATCGAATGGTGAGGACCCCGTTGTCGGCTTCAACGGCTATGGAGCTGCGGTCAGTCACCGTCACCCTCACCCGAGGATTCTCAGATTGAGGGCCGTTGTAGGTCACTCGCAGGCCATCCGTGCCACCGATGAGATATTCACCGACGGGGGCGCTGGGGGTCGTTACGCTGCTGGTCAGACCAGTAACTCTAATGGACTCATCGGTGTAATGGTAGCCCAGGGAGGTTTGCAGATAGGGATAGTAAGCTGCCCCATACTTGAGGTTTTGGGTGACTCCGCTCTTAAACGCCGCGCCAATGCCTTGGCTGGCACTCTTATCACTGGCCAGCACATCCAGAATCGCGAACCGATCTTTGAGTTTATTGCATTGGTTTAGGACCTTTTGGCAAAGGTCGTAGTAATCGACACTGTTCTGCAGGTTAACCGCATCTGTTAGCAAGATCAGGGTGGGTTCATCTTCCTTACTCAGGGCAGTCAGGCCATCTTCAAAGGCTTTCTTATCTGGCTTTTTGCTGTAGTCACCAACGGAGAGGATGTAGCATGCCCCACCGCCGTTATCAAAAAACAGGCGCACCGCATAGTACATCAAATATTCCGGGGTGACGGTGGTGCCATTGCCCGCCTGTATCTGGGTGATCTGCTCCGTTGCATCCAGGGTGACCGCAAAAGGGGTGGCCTGGGCACCGCCAAAATAGGTTGTGTAGTCTAGTAGGGAACTGATGCGAATGGGCTGATGGCGATATTCATGATTGTTGCCTGCTTTTTCGGTGCAGCCCAGAAATGCGGGGACTGCGGTCGCGACCGGAACCACCGAGGGGGGAAGGGTGGCGACTTCTTCGATGTAGACGTTGGGGGTTTTGTAGGTGGGCATGTTTTTTCTTGGGTGAAAGGGGAAGGGTGAAAGGGGGCGCTTTAAAGCTCTACGAGGAGATTAATGACCTGGGTGCCGTGTTGATTGGGTGGGTTAGGTAAGTGGGGAATCCAGGGTTGGGTATGGCCTTGCTTGAGTAGCTGCAGCTGGGGTCGGGCAACCTGTTGGCAGGGAATGGGTTGGGTTGACTTGAGTAGAATCGATTGGCTGTTGGGAAAACGATCTTGGATAGCGGTGATGATGCGATCTCGCGGCTCAATCGCTACCGTTTCAAAACGAACGGCAGCGCTTTTATCTTTAATGGAATAGGCTGTGTCGGGTGTGCCTTGATTGATCACCAGGTAATAGGCCCAAACCTGTTGCTTGGCGGCAAAGGGGATCCTGAAATGACTGGGTTGGCTAAAATCTGCCGCGAGGGACCGATGATTGTGAATTTCCACCAGGCCGAATAGGGTCTGGCGATGGTGGGGCGGTAAAGTGGCCAGGATAGCGGCGCAGCGGGCTTCCAGGGCAGATTGGTTGGCAGTCGGCTGGGCCAGGGCGGCCCGCTGCACCAGGGTAGGCCGAAGATCTAGCGTCCCCGGCGCTTTGAGGGTTTCATTGCTAAAGACATAGAAGCTACGACCCGCCTGGAACTTGGGATCAAGCTGGGTAAAGCTGATCAAGTTTGGCTGCTTAAGCTGCAGCAGAAAAGTGAAGCGTAGGGAGGGGGCAAGCGCTACAACTGGCTGCTGTGGCTGCTGCTGTGGCGGCGGCGTCTCTAGGGGCACCAGCAGAGTCACCCCGTCAACACGGGGTTTGAGGACCAACCGATGGCCCTGCAACAGACGCTGACAAGCAGGCGTCGGCTCGATAGAAACATCGGGGCAGCGATTTTCCGGATAGTAGCTGTGGAACAGTTGCAGCGTAAAGTACGGTTGGTAGTGCATAGAATTGGTAGTGCATAGAACCTGTCCTCTGACTGATGGCCTACTGCTGCGTCATCAGCGCCTCAAGGGTGCTGAGTGCAGGACCCGTCTCAACATGATCAACTTCAGTCTCTTGATAAACCAGCATCCTCACCTTATAGAGCACCGAGGGGCTAACGGGCAGCTCTAGCGAGCGCCACAGCTCGCCCTGTTCCATAAAGGTGAGATTGACTAACTCCGTAGATAGCTGATAAATCTCTGGCGGCAAGGCGGGAAATCGTTGCTGGCTAAACAGGCGATAGCTGCGAAAAAACCTCATGGCCATTGAAAGAATGCGTAATCCTTCGACATAGTCTTTGAAATTTGCTACAAACATGACGTGCAAGTTCATGCACAGGGTGGGAATTTCCGCCGAGTCCCCCCCACTGCTGAGGTGATTAACCTGGGCCGCCCCCGACCGAAAGATGCGCTCTTCTTCTAAGTTGACCAGCAGAGCGGTGATGGCATTGTTTTGCATCACGATGCCTTTGGGCAACTGGATCTCGGCAAATTGCACGATATCTTCTTTTTGCCCATTAGTCTTGATCTTGATGTAGTTACTCAATTCTTGTTGAAAGAAGAGTAAGGCCGCATCTAACATCTATTAAAGCAGTAAATTTAGTCAGGTCAATAGAAAATCGAATTGACAAAACCGCAAAGCGATTGACAGCAAAGCTGACAGAAAAACCCATATCAGAAAAACCCATGACAGACAAGGGTTGCTCCAACAACGGATGCGGTATCCAATTGCACTAAACAGGCTGGTTTAGAATTTACGATAGAAGGACTACTGTGGCGCAAACCCTAAATAATTCGCAAAAAAATGGCGAAAATAGTTAAAAAATACGTTTTTTTCTGTCGAATTACTACCAAACCTTGATTTTTTTTACGGCACACGCTTTTCAGTTAGGAGGAATTGCGATCGAGGGGGGTGAAGAAAGGTTATCTGTAGAATAAATCAATGATGTAGGACAGGTTAACGAGCTTTCGCATAGCAGCTTTCGAAGCAGTACTTTCAGTCAGTCTACAAAGGTTACTAAGGTATCAAAATGCTTGGCCATGATAGATAAATGCGCGCTGATGCCTACTTCTAGCTGTGAGCGGTGTAAGGCAGGAAACGTGCTGCGATAACGGACTTCGCCGTCGTCGGTGTCCATCTCGAAGCAGCCCTGGGGCAGATCGTAATTCATCTTAACCATCCAGATTGCGGCGTCAGCTCGTTTTGCAGATAGTACCTGACCTGTGGGAATGGAGAGTAGAGTACACGTGCCAACTTCTTCATTGGCAAGCGCCGCCACCATCCAGCTGCGCACTTCATCGACGCCTGCGGGAAAACGCAAGACATTCTCCTCGGGGTTGGTAAATGGCCATTCTTCATCGTTGAGGAATGTTTCCAGGGTTTTGAGGACGGCTCCGGTGCTGCTTGCTTGGGGCGTCCAGGGTTCGGCCCAGCGAGTGCGAGCACCCATTTGTAAAAAGGCATCGTCATCATCGTCGCTATCCGGTGGCAAGTCCACATCCTGAACAATTTCGGTGGCTAGCCATGCTTCAGTATGGTTGAGAGGCGAAGTTGGATCTGTCAACATAGTTGCGATCGCTTCGCTGTGATCAGAGGTGAGTCTGGCAATGGCAGGCCGCAAGCGCAGGGTCAGTGATACCGGTCGATCTGGCTCGAAGCCGGGTGGTTCAGCCTCATCATCAAGGTGAAAGATGCCTTCTTTAAGGACGCGCTGCCAGTTTTGAGAACTCAGTTGTATGGTCAGGATTATTTGCTCATGATTGGTCGTTAGACCAGTTACTGTGCTCTCTAAGCGTTTATTGGTCAGGGTTTGAAATCCTATGGTTGGGCTGGGAGCTGAAATCATTTACCAAAGGTTAGTATTAATAATTTTCTGCTGAGCAATTTATAGAAAGTCTCCTATTTGGATATAAGTTTCTATTTTTTATTCTTGAAATACAACTTCGGATGTTGATTTTGGTTACTTTTAACCCGCTTTGACCTCTCGACCCCAATCGTTACGCCACCAACTCTAAGTTTCTTACTATAAACCGCATCCAAATTGACTCTAAAGAATTCTTTCTTATCACCCACCTTTTGACCATAAGCTACGGTTAAACGGATCTTATTAGCATGGAGCTGAGTCGCTAGATTGATCAAATTATTTTTAGCTTCTTTTTTAGCCTGAGTTTTTGCAGAATTTTTAATTTTCTGATATGACTGGTATTGATTCGGAACTAAAGTTTTTTCATTGTCATTCTGCTGCTTGATACCAGATGTGATTTTTTTGACCCCTTGCGGTATCGCACCCGAGTTGTCAAATAGACCGTCCAAAATCTTGGAGATATTTTCACCAAAATTTTGATTATAGGGTAAGTCAACCATAACTGAGGCTTCCCAAACACCTGGGTTCTTTATGAACTTTGCACCAGCACTTGTGTAGCGTACAAGAACACCTATTTTTTGCTTAGTGATTTTCTCCTGAGCAGAGAATCCGAGCTTAAAAACAAAAGCTTTCTTCTGAGTTCCTTGCATTTTATTGGCGCGCTTATAAGCTAGATCTTCAGCCTCCTGTTTATATTTCTCGCTTGAGTCTTTTTGGAACTTACTTGGGGGCACGTTCAGAGGTTTGTTTTGGTCACTTTCTAGGGTAGCTTTGTCCCAACGCTTAAATTTCACCCAGGTGGCAGATACACCACCTTCGAGTTTGCCTACGCCAATATCGGCACTTCCTTTCAGGCCAACGCTGAAGCCAAGCCCACGATCAAACTGACCAGCCATCCCGCCAAGGATATTTTGTTCGACTCCGGCAGCCCATTTTTCGGCACTGGTTCGTTTCTGTTTTAGCGCTTCGTATGTGCTACTATTGCCCTTGATTTTTTCTGTCGCCCACAAGGCTCCTAACCGTCTATTTTTAGAGATATAACGATACAGCCCGTGATTTATAAGCGTAGCAACCGCCGCATGTCCACTCTTTCCTTCTCCTTCGGTAGCGGCTGCACGGAAGAAGCCGTTCACCCCAGCCGAACCCGCCAGATCGAGCACGCCAGCATCTCCCTTCAAAATTAACTTGACAGATATGTCGGCCCTAGCCTCTACGCGACCTGGTGAATCTGCAGTAGGCGCAGCATTGATCTCTCCAGAGAACCCTTTTGAAGCAAAGCCTTTTATTCCAAACTGCAAGTAAGAGCCCGCTGCTCCAACACTAAATAGTGGAATCTTTACTGCCAATTTCATCTTTGCCTGATCACCATCCTCTGGCACGATTTTGTACAGAAATTTACCGAGCCTATTGGAGATCTCTTGCCCATTGTCGACATTTATCTCGGCAGACTTTGACTCTGATTCTGGCTTCGTTTTTGATAAAGGAGAAGGTTTTTTAACTGGCTTTGGCTTTAGATTCTTTGAATTTAGACTAGAAATTGGCTTTGGAGGCGGCGGAATTACAATAGGTCTCTTTGGCTTCTTAATAAATTTAATGGTGTCCTCTTGATATGCCTTGTTAGTTACATATCTATCTATATGAAAATCAATGTAGTCTATAGCTGTAAGAGTAAGCTCTGATGGTCTTACATATGTTTTCTCATCGAGAGTATTTTCAAATCCTCCCGGATTATTCACAAGATAAAATTTAATTGCATTCTCAGCTTTATTATTGAGCCCATAGTAAACTCGCATATGCTTCAAGTAGGCTAATACATCTGCCGTTAAGATTTCCTCCTGAGTGAATAGTTTCTGAGAGTAAAAGTGATAAAATTTTCCCTGCACAACACTATTAGTTGATACGGGCAGATGTGATGTCACTCGTGGTGCTTGAACCTCATAGGCATCGGCACTCTTCAATAAACCGTGAGCTGCTTTTGCCCCTAGCGTGTCGGCTTCTTTCTCTAAGGCTGGATTATCATTAAGCGACCAGCCTCTGGCCTGTATGGTTGGCTTGACCCGTCCCTGTTTCTGCTGCACCACATGCCAAGCTTCATGGGGCAGTTGTTTGTCCTGCCCCGGCCCTAGGTAAATATTGTTCCCCTGAGTAAAGGCGTGGGCACCAATCTGAGCTGGTTCAGTGGAATTATGAGTGACGCTAACATCCCCCATATCCAGACTCGACATGGCTTCTAAATTACGTTTGAGGGGTTGAGGCAGGCCCGTTTTACCAGCTTGGCTAGTGCTCTTTTTCGCCATACGGGTCATCCCAGTTTTTAGAGAAGCCGATCTACCCTTACCCACCCGCTGTATCACCGATTTCGTGCCTATCCCTTGCAATGGCTGATTGGGCGGCGCTACGGCACCTTGCCCCAACTGATTGCCAAGCACGGTGCCCCATGGTTTATTAAGCAGTGGCACCTGCTGAGCTGCTGGTTGTCCCATTTCCGGCAGAGTGCTTTGCTGTTGAGGTGGCGTAGAGCCCTTAACAGGCTGGCTACGGGCAGACCCCAGCGAAGATTTCCAAGAAGACTTTGACGAAGAAGCAGTAGCTTTCATCACAGGGTTGAAGCGTAGGTAACGGTCAGTGACCCAAAGCAGTCGTATAGCCAACCTGATTGGGTCTACCCGACACTACCCCTTAGCATACAGAAATTACACCAAAACCCTAATAAGCAATGTAAAGAAATATACGAGCAGATTGCATACGCACATAGCAGCGCCTAAGGACAGGTCAAAAAGGACGAAAAGCCCTCGTCGTGCTCATATGCATTTTAATAGCATTCTATCCGAATGAGGTTTATCAAGCAGTGAAATGAAGCCCATATACAAACTTTTGCAGACATTATTCGATGCCCTGTAACGATTTGAGTGGCTTGGCGGTAGGCTAGAATCAGGAAAAATCGACTTGCTGCCGGTATAGTGGCCTTCATTCAAATGAGGTACATCAGAATCCATAGCCGACAGGCTTTTTAGCTTTAAGTCTGTACTTCACCAGATAGAAAAACGCTATATCTGCCAAAGACCTCGTTTCTTGTCTCATATCAACTATGAAAACCTACGCGCTGCGGCCAACATCATTTTGGAAATCATCCCCAGGGTTTACAAGTTGGAAAAATGATGAGAAAAGAAAAAACAACTCGACCACTGCCCAACCTCATCCGCAAGTGCAGGCACTGCAAAGTCGATCGCGATTTGCTGCCGAAACAACGGCACGAATGTCTACACCTGTCGGGGTTCAGCGAAAGCTAATGGTGGGAACCGTGGGTGACAGGTATGAGCAAGAAGCTGATCGCGTTGCCGCTCGGGTCGTTAAGACGATCAACAGCCCACAGGGACATGCAGACCGGACGAATAAAGATATATGGACCAGTGCAAACAATCAGGGAAGTAAAGCAGCCCTACAGAGAAAATGGAACGCGCCAACCCCTGTAGCTCTGAAACCTGTGAATCATGAAATTAGGCTCAAAGATACCGGAACAGGAGAGCAAAGCGCTTTCAAAAATGTTGCAACAGAAATCAATAGCGCTAAGGGAAGTGGACAACCCTTAAACTCTCACCTACAGAGCCGCATGGGTCAAGCGATGGGGACTGATTTTAGCGGCGTACGCGTGCATACAGATGGGAAGGCAGCAAAATTGTCCACGCAGCTGCGAGCAAAAGCGTTTACCACCGGACAGGATATATTCTTTAAACGGGGTGCATATCAGCCGCAGAATCGTGGCGGGCAGGCGCTGATTGCCCATGAGTTGACCCATGTGATGCAACAAATGAGTCCGAGAAAAGAGCTCTCATCTCAAAATCGAGAACACTCAAAATCATTAAAGCTAGCGGTGAGGGCACAGAATACTAACGGAAATATCGTAGTACAGCGACAGCTAGATGAGGAGGATAAGTATATCGAGAAAACCGAGAACAAACAATATTTTATCGATACAAATTCAGAACAGGGCGACAGACGAAAATTATATAGCCGTGTAGGTGCTAACCCACCAGAGCCAATTGGACTTTACAAACGAGGAAAGTCGGAATCAGAACAGAAAACACAATTGAATACATGGGAACCAAATATAGCATTTACAAGAAAAAGCCCAAACAATGAAACTAAGAAAGCAGAAAAGACGAGAAAAAACTTTAACCGCAACCAGCTAAAGGAGATAATTAAAAACATACAGCCAGGCAAAAATGATGCTCCGAAGCTAGGAATAGTGGGTGATAATGACTGCGCGAAAATGGCGAATGCTATCCATGACCTGATCGAAATAACGAAAAAAGATCCGGAGAATGACAGTACGCATACTTTTAATAATAAGGACAACTCGGAAATTTCAGATCCCAAGTATTCAGAGTTATTGACGGTGACGGTCGGAGATCAATGGATACATCGGTACGACATACAAAATAAGCCGCCAGGGGACGCTACGACATGCAGCTATCATAGTGCGACGGTCGTGGCAACAGATGGGACAGATGCAGTAACACTCGAAGCACACGCTGGCATGAACAATTTATTGGAGCCTAAGTTCCACGTACGTCGAGGCGGACCAGAAGGTTTTGTGGAAGATAACATAAATTATAATCCTACCCCTGATAACAATGAGCCGCGAGAATGGCTGGGCAAGAAGGTAAGTGTAACCAGAGGGGTCAAAAAGGAGCTATCCAAATTGAAAGAAAACTACCAGAAGCGGGCCTCTAATGTTTTAGAGTACGGGGATACAGCGTATGGAATAGTTTTTGGGGATAATCAAGATCAGCTAACAAAACTGGATCAAATGATCGATCAAGTTCAGAAGACTAAGCTCGACAAAAAAGCGGATAAAAAGAAAGCGGATAAAAAGTGTTACATCACCACCGCCTGCATGCGCAGCATGAATAAACCCGACGATTGTGATGAGTTGCAAACCCTACGCCGATTCCGCGATGAGTACATACGCAAACAACCGAAGGGCGACGAAATGATCAACGCCTACTACGAACATGCGCCGAGAATCGTGGCTCGGATAAATAGCAGCGACGACGAAGAGGAAATCTATCTCAGACTATACGGTTACATAACAGACTGCGTAGTAGCAATCAAAAATGGAGACTACGAGCAGGCTCTGAGAATGTATCAGGAGATGGTTGTGACCTTAAACAAACAGTATATCGAGGAAGATGAACTTTCTACATGAGGCCTCAAAACCGCCGTAACGACTACCCCAACAAGACTACCCAGTCAGAGCATAGCGTGATAAGACTATCGATACCGTGTGGTCCCAAGTAATAAAAGCCGAAAAATGCTACTTATACCAGAATTCTTTACTTCTGACACATACATCCTATTCCGACGATAAATCCGCTTTTTGCTTTTAATTCTCCCACCCCCGAATCTCCTCCGTTGTCAATAACTTTTCTAACTTCAGATATTCCCGTTGGGCCGCCTCCCGAATCAGCCCCATCGTTACCGGCTGACCCGCCTGCGCCGCCAAAAATGCCGAATTCAAGGCAATATTACGAATGTGGCCCCCCGTCACCTTGAGCTGCCCCAGCTTTTCAAAGTCTAGCCCCTGCGTCGGCAGCTGCACCGGGAATATATGTCGCCAGATCTCTGCGCGTGCCTCCTCATCCGGAAAGGGAAACGGAACCATAAACCGCAGCCGCCGCAGAAATGCCTTATCTAAGCTATCTTTCAAATTACTCGTCAGAATCGCCAGCCCCCGGTAGGCTTCCATCCGCTGCAGCAAATAACTCACCTCGATATTGGCATGGCGATCGTGACTGTCTTTCACCTCCGATCGTTTACCAAACAACG
This sequence comes from Cyanobacteria bacterium P01_D01_bin.44, assembly GCA_039200855.1. GTDB lineage: Bacteria > Cyanobacteriota > Cyanobacteriia > Phormidesmidales > Phormidesmidaceae > SIO4C1. The sequence continues at coordinate 27,215 of JBCCRZ010000007.1, forward strand.
CATCTGCCTCATCGAATAACAGAATTGCCCCGCCCGTTTCCGCCGCATCAAAAATCCGCCGCAGATTCTTTTCCGTCTCGCCAATGTATTTACTCACCACCGTACTCAGGTCAATGCGATACAAATCCAACTGACAATGGGCTGCCAACACCTCAGCCGCCATTGTCTTGCCCGTACCACTCTCACCATAAAACAGCACGCTAATCCCCAACCCTCGATCGCCCTTTTGAGCAAATCCCCACCCCTGATATACCTGCGCCCGATAGCTCAGGTGGGCTGCCATATCTTCCAAAATTACCCGCTGCCGATCCGGCAATACCAGATCCTCCCAGGTTGCCATCGCCTCAATCCGCTGCGCCAAATCTTCTAGATTGGGGCGAGCCTGAGTGCGGCAGAGATTCCAGAGGTGAGTAGGGAAGGGGGAAGTCCCATCACTTGTTCTTTGCTCCTTGTTCTTTGTTCTTTGTTCTTTGTTCTTTGCCCCTTTACCCTTATCCATCATCCCCTTAGCCTGAATGCACACCGCCTGTACCGCTGCCGGACTCAGCTGAAAATGGGCTGCCAGCAAATCAATCGTGCCATCCAGGTGGTCTGCCAACGCCCCCAGATGAGTCCGCCACAGATCTTTTTGCTCTCCATAGGAAAGGGGCGGCACATCGACAGTAATCATGGGTCGCTGTACCTGGGGTTTACGCTCACGGCAACAGACTACCACCGGCGTTTGCAGCGTTTCTAAAAACAACGAGATCGCCGCATCCCGCCCCGGATCGCCAGGTGTCACAGAATCGGTATCCAGCAACAAGACACTATGGGAGAGAAACGCCTCGCGCTGCCAAGCTCGCTGTAGCTGGGCAAGGTCGTGAGGGTTGGTGGGCAATCCCGCCCCCGACATGGACATCACAGGACTGTCAATGGCCTCCCCCAGCGTGGCCACAATTGAGGCTTTGGTCTGCGCATCAGGCCCCGTCAAACACAGTAACACCCACCCCTGGCGCGACGTCACATCCGACCAGGCTGACACCAGCTGCTGGACAATAGCCTCGTAAGCTGGGGGCAGAACATCCGAGGTGTTATCAAAGGCTCTTGGAGTCACCAGCGCCGAGAGTTCAGTGGAAAGGGCCGGTTCATCCAGTAAATAACATAGGATACGACGGTCCAGCTTCAACGGGGTCTCTGTAAACAGCCGCCCCGATTCCGTGTGGATCAGCTGCCATCGGTGTAATGGACTCTGAGACGACAGCACCGACCAATCCGCCTCTGGCAACGCCGCCAGGGCCAGCCCCAAGGTGGCATAGGGTTTGTTAGGATCTCCCTGGACCTGGGCACAGAGGGCCTGCAAGTTTGGTTCTAGCTCCAGCCCCAGACAGAACAGCACAATCACCCCCTCAAAGGCCGACAGGCCGAAGGTTCGCCCCAGCGCCACCAGACTGACAGGGGCGGTGTCTACCAGAGTGGCCATAGGAAGGGGCGGCAGTCCCTCAAGGTGGCGTTCTAACAGGTGCCGCAGGCCCCAGATGCAGCGAGTCAAGGGATCCAACGGCTGGGTGGAGTTGGCTTTGAGACCAAAGGATCGGGCCGTTGCCTGAGTCTTTGCTTGGGTCAGAATCTGAGCAATCCCGGTCTCTAAATCAGCGACCACTGACTCGTCGTCGGTCGCCATCGCCTGGTACAGTAGCTGGGCTGCCGTGTACTGGGGCTGCAGCGTCAGGGCCTGTTCCAGGACCGAGCGTGCTGGTTCGGGTTCCCCCATTTTCAGGTAAGCCATAGCCAGATACAGCTGGTTGGCGGGTGTTTCCCCATAGAGCTGGATAGAAGAGTTTAGGTAGGTTAGCGCTTCGGTGAACTCTCCCATCTGGGCCATCACCTGGGCCAGATGCAGGGGCAGATCCTGATTTTCGCCAATCCAGTAATACCGATTCCACACCTGTGCGATTGTGTCGATCACCCCCTGTCGCAGGGAGACTGGGGCCTCAGCCACCTGACCCATGAGGGCAGGCCAGCAGCCCAAAAAGATATTATGATCCCAGCCACTGAAGCGCAGATAAGCTAAGATTTGCGGGATTTTGAGGGTAGGATACAGGGGCTCGATGGTTTTCTTGAGGGTAAAAAAGTCATCGGGGCCAGTGGATTGAATGGCGGTCTGGTAGACCTGCTGCGTATTGCGATAGTCAACGCCCTCAGCCCCAAAGAGAAAGGCACACACCTGCAAACTCCGGGGCAGATGGCTGGGCACCAGAGCTTGCCCTCCTCGAGTTTTTACATAGTGGGCGATGGCGTGATAGTTCACCAACATAGAAAAGCTGCCATGAAAGGCGAAGTGGGGACGGCCTCGCCCCTTGAGCTGGTCTACGTGGCTCATGCCTTTGTCAGCGGAGAGCAGCAGCAGGCGCTCACCGGATAATTGACGCAGATGGTCCAGGCAGGCCAGGGCAGGCCAGGGAAAGGAAAAGCATGTATCGCCCAGCGATAAGGTTTGATAGTACTCTAAGAGCTGATTGAGAAGGGTTTGGTCGTAGTAATCGGCAGCGCAAGGACGATCGGTGTAGCTGATTTGCAGAGCTTTGAGCAGGGCGGCAGGTTCCCCGCTGAGTCCATCCCCCACAAGGGGCGAGACTGAATCTCCCTCCGCTCTGGAAGGCGATCGCTGGAGAAGGGTAGAGTCTGGTAGCGTCAGGGTTACAAGCGTCTCATAGAGTTGACCATCCAGTAGGGAAAACAGATCCTGGGGAATACTGTCAAAGAAATAGTTGACCAGCACCACGAGGGGATTTTTGAGAGTCCCTGGAGTAAGCGTTTCCTGGGCGTGCATGAGTGTCAGCGGAGCAGGGGTTTCCACATCGAATTGGGCAAAGTCGAGAATGCCCTGGTCAACCAAAGGTTCGAGAAAAGGATGGGCTGTCCATGCCTCCAAAGTGTGGGACGCAAAGTCGGTCATCACATATTTAATCGGCTGGTTCCTCAGGATGGATCGGGCATAGGTGGCCAGAAATTGCTTGAGAAAATGATAGGCAAAGCGGCCGGAGCCCGCCCCCAACTCAACGATATAGACCGGCTGGCTTGGATCCAGGGAGGTCTGGCCAGCATCGCGCAAAAAACCAAAAATGACTTTGCCAAAAGCGTTGGCAATGAAGGGGTTACTGGTGATGTAGTGGGGAACTGTTTTGCCAGTGGTCCAGGCGTGGAGTCCCTGCTGCTCAAAATGCTGGCGCTGCAGCTTCCACATCAGCGATTGGGACAGTCGCTGGTGGTTTTCTAAGAGAACAGGGTTGGTATTTGGGCGGGGGGCATTCAAAATGAGTCAGTCAAACTTTGAACAGGGCGTTTCTCGGTTGGAAAATCGAACGGGTAGATTACGCACGGGTTTGCTAATCTGCCCGACACTATCGATTTATTCTAAACGCTCTGTGGCACCTGGTCTGCAGGGCTGTGTTGCCAAAAAGCGACCTCTTTTACAATTCCAGGTTAGTCTGAGGTCTGATCGATCGCATTTGCCAAAATTCCATACCTTCCTCAGAAACGTTTAAGTGGCGTCATTTCAAACCTGAGATCATTCTACTAAATGTCTGATGGTGTCTACGCTATAGTTTGAGTTATCAGGATTTGGAGGAAATGATGCTCGAAGCTATGCTTTAGTCACATATTTCTTAACAAAGCCGAAGTTGCTAAAAGTCTTGTATGACGATAGTTCGAGCGACATTCGAGATTTTCTGTCCGAAAAATCGAGTTATTTTGATGACGAGAAGCAACGAATTTATGAAGAAGGCTGAAGAAGGGTAGATCGGAACGAAGAAAGGTTGAGCAAGATTAAGTTTGGAGCGAATCGCCAGAGTTGTCTCCCTGCATGAATTCGAGCCATTTTTCGATACAAAACTATAGAGAAGAGCATGTATTCTCACGGTTCGCTAAAAAATATAGGAGAAGAGCAAATAGCTTAATTGCCCGCAAATCCTTATTCTAGCTAAGCTATGGCCGAGTTAATCAGTAACGAACGCGTCGATGATATCCCCCTGCTGTTAAGCCAGATGCAGAAA
>JBCCRZ010000008.1:0-29834 GCA_039200855.1 Cyanobacteria bacterium P01_D01_bin.44
ACGGATGGCGGCAGTACCTGGCAGGTGCTGACCACCCCAGAGGTCGAAGCTTCGAACCAGCTTAGCCCGATCAAAAAAGCCCTGATTACCGCTGAGTTATCCCGAGGTAAACTGACTAAAATTGGCTTAGCGGCTGGTTTAGCGCTGATTGGCTATCTAATGGTCGGCTTTTTGCACCTTGAGAAAATGCTCAAAATCAAGCGGCGACTGTTGCAGTTTGGGGCTGCCATGGGCACCTTTGCAATCTCGTTAGTGGCTTTATTTAAGGTGTTGTAAATTTAGGACGCGCTAGAAAAAACAAGACGCTGTCAATTTGAGGCGTATGGGGCATCGCTACTGCAACTGCGATGCCCTCTCTTTCGGCATGTTCGACATATTTGAGGCCCCCGAGCAGACCAGGCTGCGACCGGCATCCAAAGTAACAATAGTGCCGTCTCGAATGATCTCAGTCGCATTTTCGACCCCGACAATTACAGGGATGCCAAGACGTAGGCCCAAAACAGCAGCATGACCCGCGATATTGGCGTCTTCGGTGACGATGCCCCCAGCCCGCCGAATCATATCGACGTAGTCGGCACTGGTGTCTGGCACCACTAAAATCTCACCGGGGCTAAAGTGGGTAATGGCTGCTGCTGAGCGGGCTACCCTGGCCCGACCGCTCACCAGCCCCTCACCAACGCCTTGCCCCTGTCCCAGCACTGCAGTCACTAGCTCAACTTTGATCAAGTCGGTGGAGCCTGCCACCCCCTGGAGGGTGCCGGCTGTCATGACGACCAGATCGCCTTCCTTGAGGTAGTGCTGTTCTTCGGCAACGCTAATCGCCGCTTGGAAGGTCTGGGTTGTGGAGGGCAAATCAACCACCAACATCGGCTTGACCCCCCAGACCACCTGTAACCGTCTGGCCACATTCACCTGGGGTGTCACCGCCAAGATCGGGATTTGAGGGCGAAATTTAGAGACGTTGCGGGCAGTGGCCCCTGTTTTGGTCAGCGTCATAATGGCCGCAGCATTCAGCTGAGCTGCTATCTGCCCGACCGCCTGGCTGATGGCATTGGGAATCGTTCGACTGCTATCGAGCCCTGAAAGCTCAGAGGTATACTCTTGCTCGGCGCGTTTGGCGATCTTGGCCATGGTGGCGACCGCCTCTACCGGAAATTCGCCGACCGCAGTTTCATTGGAGAGCATAACGGCGTCAGTGCCATCTAAAATCGCGTTAGCCACATCCGAGACCTCAGCTCGAGTGGGGCGCGGGTTATTGACCATGCTGTCGAGCATTTGAGTGGCGGTAATCACCGGGATACCCAATCGATTAGAGGTGGCAATCAAACGCTTTTGTAAAATCGGCACTTCTTCGGCGGGTAGCTCAACGCCAAGATCGCCTCTGGCCACCATCACCCCATCTGAGAGGGATAAAATCGCATCCATCTGCTCGATGGCTTCATGTTTTTCGATTTTGACAATTACCGGCACATTTTTGTCGGCATTTGAAATCAGTTCTTTAATTTCAAGTACGTCCTGGGGATTGCGCACAAAGCTTAAGGCAACCCAGTCAACTCCCTGATTGAGCCCAAAGATCAGATCGGTGCGGTCCTTATCAGTGAGGGCTTTGATAGAGAGATAAACCCCTGGGAAATTGACCCCTTTACTGTTCGATAACTTGCCGCCGACCACCACCTCACAGTGCAGATCGCGCTGCTCAAGATCTCGGTCGACCACCCGCATTTCGACCTTGCCATCATCGAGCAAAATAGTTGCCCCCATGGGGACTTCGTCAACCAGGGGCTTGTAGGTGACTGAGCTAACCTCCTGGGTGCCGGGCAAATCTCGACTCGTGAGGATAAACCGATCGCCTCGAGCGAGTTTAATAGAGCCCGCCTCAAATTTGCCCAGGCGGATTTTAGGCCCTTGCAAATCTTGCAAAATGCCCACTGGCTGATTGAGCTCAAAAGAAATTTGACGGATGAGTTTGATGTTGCGCTGATGATCTTCGTGGGTACCGTGGGAAAAGTTGAGACGGAGTGTCGTGGCACCGGCTTCGATCAGTGCCCGCAGCGTATCCGGACTTTGGGTGGCAGGGCCTATCGTAGCAACGATCTTGGTCCGACGCAGGGCATGGCGCAGTTGCATAAGCCTTCTCTAATCAGCGAAACCCATTGATATTAACACGCCTGTGATGCCTATCCGGACGCACGCATTAAGCTCGTCATAGTCCGCATGGCAACCTCCCTTTTTCGGCGACAGACATGCTCACCAGACCTGACAAAGTTTTCGTTAAAAACAGATGAGATAACGTCACAAAACTTTATTATTCCACCCCGGTAGCGTATACTACCGGCATAGGTGTGAAGGAGCAAAACTGTGATGTCGGTGGCAACAGAGCCTCTGGCAGTGCCAAAACGAGTTCCCAAAGAATTTCTAGATGCCGATGGCGGAGTGAGTCTAGATTTGATGCTGTTTTTTGGGGCACTTTGTCTGGTTACTGTCTCTGCACTGGGCTATTTTTTTTGGGGTACCCCTCCCTGGTGTTGTTTTGTCTTAAGTACATTGGCACTGCATTTGGTAGGGACGGTAATTCATGACGCCTCTCACAATGCTGCCCATCGTAATGTGATTGTGAATGCTTGTTTGGGGCATGGTAGTGCCTTGATGCTAGGTTTCACGTTCCCGGTCTTTACACGGGTGCATTTGCAGCATCATGCCCATGTGAATGATCCTGAGAACGACCCCGATCATTTTGTCTCCACAGGTGGGCCGCTTTGGCTGATCGCAGCCCGTTTTTTTTACCACGAGATCTATTTCTTTAAGCGTCGTCTGTGGCGAAAGTTTGAGCTCTATGAGTGGGGCCTGAGTCGCTTGATAGTGGCGGGTCTGATTTATTCTGCCTGGCGATTTGATTTTTTAGACTACTTGTTTAATTTCTGGTTTGCCCCTGCTTTGGTGGTGGGGTTGGCCCTGGGGTTATTTTTTGATTACTTACCTCATCGGCCCTTTGAGGAGCGTAACCGTTGGAAAAATGCGCGGGTTTATCCAGGGGTGATTTTAAACCTGATGATCATGGGCCAAAACTATCATCTGGTACATCATCTTTGGCCTTCGATCCCCTGGTATAAGTACAAGCCTGCATATGAGTACATGAAGCCCCTATTAGATCAAAAAGGCTCACCTCAGTCGTTGGGGTTGATGCGTAGTAAAGATTTCCTCAACTTTCTCTATGATGTCTTCTTAGGGATTCGGTTTCATCATAAGAAGTCATAGATACTCGCTGTTTACAGCACTGCAGAATAAAAAAGTCTTTTGGAGGCATCAAATTTTACATCTCCAAAAGACTTTTCTAATGGGCTACGCACCAGTCTGGCCGTAAGGTTTTGGCTTGTCTCAAATAGGGGTGATAAATCTGGACTTGATCAACTGGCAGGTATGCATGGATTAAAAATCGAATGCATAGTGGAAGACTGCCCTCCACGTGCATATGTTGAACGTCGAGCAGGGCAACACTGTCCCAGTTGGGGCGGGTGCGTGCGATCGCAGCTGGGAAAATTGCATCAATATCACGGGTTGCAGAAAACGTTGCGCTAATAATTTTGCCAGGATGGAGCTGATTATGAGTTTCCAGTTCGTTTAAAAGTTCATCAACTGCTTCCCGGACCGCCTCCTGAGAGTTTTCAGGGATGGTCGTTGCCCCTCTAATCGCGCAAAATCGCCACTCACCCGAGTCCTGCATAATCATTATCTAGAGCTTTTCTTTCAAACTACCGTGTATTTCGACCGTTTTGATGACGAGAACCCACATCCAGTTTGGACCCTTGCCTTGCTCCCTTGGGGCAAACGGCAGATCTGGGGGTGGCCAAAGTTTAACTACCCATTTCGAGTTGTGCCTGGTGCTTGATACATCCAAAGCGGCAAGCCGCGGGTTGCTAACTCAAATTCTAACCAGTCAAAAACCGGGGCTAGTTTGCTAGCCGGAATCGTTTGAACCAAGACCGGATTAGCCATCAAGTGAGCGTCTCCCCCCGGTAGCAGCTTATTCCAAAACGGTTTGCGCTCCTCAATGGTGTAGCATTCCGCTTTCTCAGGGTCTAAGCCAGCCAACTCTGCAGCCCATTGTTTGGCGTCTGCTTCTGTGCCCAGGCGATCAACCACACCGAGGTTAACCGCCTGCTCGCCAGTAAAAATACGACCATCGGCAAAGCTCCGAACCACGTCCTCGGCTAAATGGCGGGCATCGGCTACGGTTTTCACAAACTGGCTGTAGCTGATGTCAATCAGCTCTTGCAAGATGCCTTTTTCTGAATCTGTCAGCTCTCGGTCAAAGGCCAGGATGTCTTTGTAAGGCCCTGACTTAATCACCTTAAAAGAAACCCCGACTTTTTCTAACAGGCGTTCTAAATTATTGCCCCTTAAGATGACGCCAATACTACCGGTAATGGTGCCTGGGTTAGCCACAATGTGCTGTGCCCCCATGCCGATGTAGACGCCTCCCGAGGCTGAAATATTGCCAAAACTGGCCACAATCTTAATGGAGTCTTGCAGTCGCTTGAGGGCACTGTAAATTTCTTGAGAATCTCCCACCGTACCGCCGGGGCTGTCAATTCTCAGCAACAGCGCGGGAAATTTCTTTTCTTTGACTTCCTCGAGGGCTTCTAAGACTCGCTTACGGGTAGTGCCTGTGATCGCGCCTGAGATTTCGATGCGGGCAATCTGTTTACGATATCGAGGTTTGAGTGGCCAAATCATAAGTAATGTAGGAATTCAGAGTATCGGTGTCGCGACTGCTATCCGATTTGAGTCTGATCAAATCTGTTTAAGTTTGTCGATAATCTATTAGCGTAACATCGATAGCCTGGGCAGCACACACTCTCAGCCCTCCCTCAGAACTGCCTGCCCCCTGTCTCAGGAAGGGACGGCGCGAGACCCACAGAGGTCATAAAATATTTTGAACAGACAAAAATGTAGTCTCAAATGGCACAGAACTTTACCATTGTTTAAAGACACAATTTTTCTTGGTTCAAAGTTACCCATTGCGAATGGAATTACCCACACCTCAGCCCAAGCCGCTTTTTAGGGCGCTTTTTTTGATTTCGCCCTTTTTTCTATGGGGTACGGCCATGGTAGCGATGAAAGGGGTGATTCCCACAACAACGCCGTTGTTTTTAGCGGGAACGCGGTTGCTGCCAGCGGGGCTTTTGGTGCTCTGTGCAGCGGCCTATCTGGGTCGTAGGCAACCCTCGGGGTGGCAGGCCTGGGTTTGGATCCTGATGTTTGCATTGGTAGACGGGGCGCTATTTCAAGGCTTTTTAGCAGAGGGGTTATTGCGTACGGGGGCGGGGTTGGGCTCTGTGATGATTGACTCCCAGCCTTTGGCAGTAGCCATCATGGCTCGCTTTTTGTTTCGAGAGCAGGTAGGCCCTGTGGGTTGGGTAGGTCTGGCAGTGGGGCTCTTAGGCATTAGTTTGTTAGGGTTGCCTGATGATTGGATTTTGCAATTGCTGCAAGGACAGCTTCCTACCCTGAGCGATGCGGCAACCTTGGTGGAGGCACTGCTCCAGCATGGAGAGTGGCTGATGCTACTGGCAGCACTATCAATGGCCGTGGGGACTGTGATGATTCGCTATGTCGCTCGCCATGTCGATCCGATTGTGGCAACGGGGTGGCACATGGTGCTGGGGGGCCTACCACTATTTGGGCTGTCTGCCTGTTTTGAATCCCACGTTTGGGAGGCAGTCAGTGTCACCGGGTGGATGGCCATTGCCTATGCCACCGTATTTGGAAGTGCCCTTGCCTATGGCGTCTTTTTTTACTTGGCGGCTGAGGGTAATCTCACCAGTTTGAGTGCTCTCACGTTTTTGACGCCGGTATTTGCGCTGTTATTTGGCATGGTTTTGCTCTCAGAGAGTCTAAGTTCGATTCAATGGGTAGGGGTTGGATTAACCTTGGTAAGCATTTACTTCATCAATCAGCGTGACCAGGTTTGGACTGCGCTGCTACGCCTGCGGGGGACACTCATCAACGTCAAGCCTGATTTATCCTGAATTTTGCATGTACTGGGTTGCGGGCACTCAGGGCGACCGATATGATCTTCTAAATAATCAGCACCCATGCGTGCTTGGACAATCCGTATGATTTTTATCTTTAGAAATAGACAAGCCTCCGTAAAGACACCAAGAATTCTTGATTAACCTTGAAGACAAGATTAAAAAGTGAGCTACTATAGCCTGCAAGGTGAGTTCAATTTTGTAGATGTGGACGGTTTAGTCACACCACTCCGCTCCTCACGGTTTTTGGTGTAGCAGATTGCATACGCCAGCTTTTTGGTCTAGAAGTTGAGATAGCAGGGACTGTAAGCCAAAGATTAATTTGGGCATGCTACGGTTACCTGCTCAAGGGTAGCCTCTAAAGAAGGGTCTAGGGTTTTAACAAAGCGGCTTTTGGATTCATGTACCGATTGATTGGGAAATCCTCTCTGGGGCACTGAAGTATCTTGGTGATTGAGTTAATTTAAGTTTTATAAGGTAAGGATAGCGATGATTCGGCGCTCTACTCTCTTGTTTTTCACCTGCTTGACAGCTGTTACATTTTCTTTTGAGCGAGCCAGGGGAGTGGCAGCAGAGGGGTCTCAAGATCGGGTCGCTCAGGGTTATCTGCTGGCTCAGGCCTCCTCATTTCCGGTAGACCCGTCATCGGCGATTGATACTGGCAATAGTGTGCCAGATATTAAGCCTGAAGCAGCGACCTCAGCAGTGTCTGTCGGTAGCCGGGGCGATAGCGTCAAGCTGATCCAAGAGCGGTTGCAAGATCGGGGTTATTACAGCGGCCCCATTGATGGCCTCTACGGTGCAAACACTCAATCGGCAGTAGAAGCATTTCAGCAAGACGCTGGTTTTCAATCTACTGGGCAAGTAGATGTGCCCACCTGGCAGCGTTTGAGAGCGCCCGACCTTTTGGCTGAGAGTGACTCAACGCCCGCTGAGGGGTCGGAAGCTGAGGCTTCTAGTGCTACTGCTGGGGATGCGCCTGCAAAAACGGGCTCAGAGGGCAATATTTCAAATGCTCTGCCCAATGAGTTAGAAACCCCCAGTAATGCAGCAGATGTCGTTGCTCAGGCTCCCCCAGAGGAAGCTACGGAAGAAGCTACACAGCCTCAGTCTGATCAAGCATCGCAGACCACATCTGGGTCGGCAAGGTCTTCCGGCAGCGTGGGTCGTTTGCTGTGGCCGTCTTTGGCACTGGTGGCAGCGCTCAGCAGCTTTGGGATTGGCTTTTTGCTGGCAAATCGAGATAAGCCGTCGGATGAGGATGAGGATGCTTGGGGCCAGACTCCTAGCAGTGGGGCGACGAATACCCCTAAGCCGATTAGTGCGCCAGTGAGCAATGGGTATAAAGCAGCTGCTAATACGATTGCATCGACGGTGACCACCGCTGGCGAGCGGGCCCCGCGCAACGACACAATGCGGTTGTCTAAGCTGAATGTCATGGGTGAATTGATTGGCGATCTGCAATCAAATGATCCTGGCAAGCGCCGGAAGGCCATTTGGGAACTGGGGCAGCGGGGAGATTCCTCAGCGGTGAATTCCCTGGTTAATCAAATGACGATGGCTGACTCCAAGGAAAAAAGTTTGATTCTGGCCGCTCTGTCTGAAATTGGCATCCGGTCACTCAAGCCAATGAATCGTGCGCTTGCGATCGCACTTCAAGATGACAACCCAGACGTGCGCAAAAATGCGATTCGCGATCTGACCCGGATTTACGATCTGGTGGCTCAAATCAGTCAGATGTTGGGCCATGCCACTGAGGACGAAGATGTCGAGGTGCGCCAGACAGCACAGTGGGCATTGGAGCAACTCAATCGGATTCGTCAAATGCCAGAGGTCAGAATGTCTATCCAGTCATTAGAATCTTCGGCTAAGGCCCCTGACTTTCTCCCTGGAGAAGTTTCAAACTAAAATTTCCCATGAGACTGTTGTTTCTCTCGACCCCTGTGGGTCCGCTTGGCTCAGGGCTGGGGGGCGGCGTTGAGCTCACCCTGGTTAATCTAGTCAAAGCCCTGGGGCGGCGTGGGCATGACATTACTATTGCCGCGCCGGTTGGGTCTGCCCTCCCTGGGGCGAAAATAATTGAGGTTGAGGGCGCATTACAACTGACGGCCCATACTCAAGCTCGAGATACGCCTGTTGTGCTAGCGGCTGATGGGGTATTGGCTAACATGTGCGATTGTGCCCGCCAAAGGCAGGGTGGCTATGATCTGATTGTCAACTTTGCCTATGACTGGTTGCCATTCTTTCTCACCCCGTTTTTTGAGACCCCTATTGCCCACTTTGTCAGTATGGGTTCCTTAAATGACGCTATGGATAGGGTCATTACCCAAGTGGCCCAGAGATATCCGGGTATTTTGGGCGCTTACACCCAAAGCCAGGTCAACACATTTTTAGGAAAACATGATTGGGAAATTTTAGGCAGTGCGGTCGATTTATCTCAATACGACTACTGCGAGACCCCAGAGCCCTGGCTAGCATGGATGGGACGCATCTCCCCTGAAAAAGGACTAGAAGACGCTGTTGCAGCGGCCCAGCAGACCCAGATATCGCTCAAGATATTAGGCAAACTAGAAGACGCACATTACTGGCGTAATATTCAAACTGACTACCCGACTGCCCCTGTGGAATATTTAGGATTTTTCTCGACGCAAGAACTCCAAAATATTGTGCGACGAGCCCAGGCGCTTTTGATGACCCCCCGGTGGCAAGAAGCCTTTGGCAATGTGGCTATTGAAGCTCTGGCTTGTGGGGTGCCCGTGATTGCTTACCACCGTGGCGGCCCTACTGAGATTGTCAAGCATGGCGAAACGGGTTGGCTAGTAGAGCCAGATAGCGTTGAGGGGCTGGTGAGGGCGATTAACCAGTTGACGAAGCTGGAGCGCCGTCGCTGTCGTCAGCAAGTGGAATCTGAATATTCGTTAGCTTCGCTGGGTAAACGGTTTGAAGCCTGGTTTGACCGGATCGTGAATCGTTAGGGGTCAACGCTGGGCTAGACCGACAAGATAAACTCGTAACCATCCTCATATAGATAACCACCCTCATATAGATATCACTAAAAGTAATGCTGTTCCTCTCATTCAACGAAATTGACCAGCTCAAGCAGCAGCTTGCCGATTATCCCGATGCCATCAGTGCGCTCCAAGACATCGAAGATTGTGATGGTGATTTAGACGATGCAGCTCTATCGCTCGCACTGAAAGCAGGACTAGAACCTGATACCAATGAATCATGGCTGGCTGGCTTTACCAAACGATATCGCCACATTATTTGCCAACAGCAGTTTCGAACAGATCTCGAAGCGAATAAATTGGTTGGCTTAGTCAATCATCTAACGCAAGAGACCACCTGTCCGTCTTTGCTGGCGGCCCCCGTTGCTATCTATGCTACTCAGCAGGGCATTGATAAATTTTGCCATAGCTTAGACAACAGCAGACTATAGGGTGAGCTTCCCTTGAACACGTTGATAAAAGATAAAAGCTCTCTCCTCTAGGCCTGTCTTCTTAGGCCTGTCCTCTGCGGTGGGCTGATGGAAGGGTTAGGGCATATCTGACCTTGGCACCATGTCGTCATCCATCATGTCGTCATCCATCATGTCGTCCATCATGCCGTCAGGATCCATCATCATCAGCGTCTCTTGTTCGATGGGCATCGTATCTTCCGTTGGCAAGATAGCGCCCTCTCCTGGAAGCATTACGTCTGGGCCTGGGGGGGTGACGTTAAGCTCAGGGGTCAGATTATTGGCCGGGGGGGGCATTATTTCCTGAGAGGTCACGACGGATGACCCGTTTTGCAAAGGGGCGGCCTGGGGGGTTATGTCTGGGCTATTTTGCGAAGGGGCGACTGGGGGGGCGATGCCTGGGCTGTCTTGCGGAGCGGTGGTCGGCTGGGCGATGGGCTCACTTTGTCCGGCGGGGGGGGCAGTTTCTAGCTGGGACGCTGGACTCTGGCCTGGGTTGGTTTGAGCGGGTAGGGTGCCTGACTCTGGTGATGATGCAGCACCTGGGTTGGGGGCGGTGGGGCTATCGTTGCCGACAACACCTGGAGACGAGGGTGAGTTACCATTGCCTGACTGAGGATTGATCCCATTGTTTAGCCCCTCGTTGTTCGGGCCGCCATCGTTAATCTCACTGGTAGAGTTATTAATCTCACTGGTAGACCTGTCAAGACCGTCGGCACTGTCCTGGGGGCTGGTGCTTACTCCAGGGCTGGGCGCAGCATCAGAACTGGGCGCAGCATCAGAGCTAGGCACGCTATCAGGGCTAGCGTTAGGCTCCCCATCTGGGCCATCAGATGCGTTATCAGGGCGGTCATTTGCCCCATTCACACTACCAGATTCCTCAAGTCCAGATTCACTGGGACCACTTTCAATGTTTGCTGGCCCACCCTCAGATTCGTTCTCAGAGCGGTCCCCTGAAGCTGGAGCGAGACCCTCGTCTGGGCCATTGCTGACGTCATTTTCAGAGGTATTATTTTCGGGTGTATCGCTGGTTGCACCAGATGACGATCCTGCCTCACTAGATGGGGTTTCTTCGGATGGGGTGTCTTCGGATGGCGTATCTTCAGACAGAGCATCTTCGGATGGGGTGTCTGAAGATGTTTCCTCGTCGTCTGTGCTAGGAGTTTGTTCTGAACTGTCTGGGTTTGTTGTCTCTGATGTCCCGTCTGATGACTCCTCTAAATAATCGGCCGCAGGAGACTCTTTGAAGGCGGCATCCGAATCTGTAAAGGCATCTTCTTGCGCTTGGGACTCTGTTTGAGGATCGGCGGGTGGCGGGATCAAAAAGGTTGGATTTTCGACAGCATCATTTTCTGCAACAGGTACTTGCTGTTGGATGGCATCTGTGATTTCTTGGCGAACTGCGTCTATTCCTGGAGAGCCGGTTGAGATCTCTGGGGTATTGACATTTAGACCGTCAACCAGACCACTGGTGGTGTAAAAGGTTCTCAGGTCAAACACCAGCGGCGGACTAATGTTACTGCCCTCTACAACAATCAGCTCACCAGAAGATAGCGCCCGCTGTTGTGAACCGTCTTGGTTGTAAGCCACCATCGGCCCATCTGGGTTATCGGTTAGTGCACCAATAATGGTGGTATTGGTCTCTGGAATAAATCGGACAAATAGTGCTGAGCCTTGAATCCCGGTGACAGCATTCGGCGTTTGAATGGTTGATCGTCCACGCCCTGGGGGAACCAGTAAAAGCACTGTACCATTGGATAGCTGAAAGTTTCGGGTGTTGGGGGTAAATCTGAAGGTGGCGCGCTCCCCAATCCGAGCAATGGAGCCGTCGTTAAATTGCAGTTCTGCCCTTGAAGAAGAGGCAGTGCGTAGGGCGTCCCCGATATTCAACAAATCGGATATCCGGGCAGGGCGAGCCGCACTACCGTCAGGAATCAGCTGTACCCGATTGCTGAGATATTGAATCCGTGCCCAGGTCAGCTCAACTTGGGCCTTTGCTGGGGTTTGTAGGAGTAAAATACCGGCAAGACTCAAGAGGAAACTGAGGGGTTGGGCAGAGCGATGATTTTTCACAAGGGTCTTTGAAAAAGGGGAAGCTTTGAAAAAGGGAAAAGAGTCCGTTTAATAGGGATGACAAGCCGATAGAGCGTTACTGTCGCAAATGGAGATGGCAGATGTTGCTGCGCAGAGAGACACAGATGGGCAACAACATTCCGTGTCCTCTTTAAGGATTTGATGACGCGAACAACTCAATGACACACCCTGCGGTTGCCCTAGCGATTGAGTCTAAAAACCCTGGAATTTAGCCCGAAAACGAACTCTGCGTGAAGCTATGACGACAGGAACCCGCGGGCAGAGCTGCGTACCTGAATTATAGGTTTTATTGACAACAGCTTATAAATGCTGTGTGTAACAATATTAGGTGTAACAGTGCTCTCTTCTATATATCTGCTCTATCCAACGATGCTCTTTGGAGCAAAAAAATAGAGTTTTATCGGCCTAACTTAGTCAGAGCGAAACGCTCAGACGAGTCGTTCGTAGGGGGTGTGCGATCGCACCAAGACGAGTCAAGATAGCAAACCCTCACTTAAGGGCCAGCCCTGAAATAGCACTCCTGGGTCTTTTTCTGCTGTAAAGTGGCTAGGCTAAGGGTCAAAGTCTGTTGGTAGATGACCGGTTGATAGGCAGCTGCTGATAGATGTTGATAGGCAGCTGCTGATAGATGATGTTGAGGTAGAGCAATCCCGAATTTATAGAAAAAATTCTAGCCAAAACCCTAGCCGAGGTTAATGAGATGGGAGTGCGGGATGGAAGTGGGGAACACAAACCAATGCCACAAGTGGATCTACGTGGCTGAAGATCTAGCGGGTATCAATACTCAATATTATAGGTGGGGGGGATCACCCCTCAAACCCACCAATGGTTATCTACTTGATATTTTCACAAAACCATTTATAACTTTCTCTAATTTGGTAGTTCTCTTTAAACAGCCTTGAGGCAATAGGGCTTTATGCATGATTTTTGGCGGGATACTTCCCACAAATGCTCTAACTTACAGCATGAATTTATCTGTTCAAATTCGTGTCTAAGGAAATGCTCGAAACCCGGTTTTTAAGTATTAAGAAAATCTAAAACTCCTCAGCATTTTAGATTTATTCCATGACTGACATCAAAAGGTAACGCTACAGTCAAAAATTCTGGTTTTACAGCACCGACGGGAACAGGGTTTGTTTAGCACTCAAGCTGTTGCCAAAGCTTTTGTAGCATAGAAATAGATAGAGATTCCCTGCAGAGAGCCTTTGTTGCTAGCTTGCCTGCAATGACCTCACAGGGCATGTCAGGCTCCCCCAGGTGGGTAAGTACGGCCAGAGCCTGGTCAAAATCCTGTCCTCTGGTGTAGTCATTGACGGTGACGATTGTTTTGAGGTTTGCCTGGGTGGCGGCTATCAGTCCGTGATGGGTGTCTTCTAACACCAGGCAGGCGTCTGGTGGCAGCTGTAATTTTGCGAGCACATAGTCATAGATATCGGGGGCGGGTTTTTTATGGGGCACGACATCTCCAGCGGCGATCACGTCAAACCATTGGGGGCTATCGAGGCCAAGCCGGGTTTCTAAAAGGGGGATGACGCTATGGAGGTGACTGGTGGTTGCGATCGCAAGTCTCAGCCCAGCGGTCCTGGCTTCTTGGATAAGCCGATGCACCCCTGGACGTAACGGGATAGTTGCGATCGCTTGTTTGTAAAATCCAGACTTGGCCTGGTGTAGGCGGGCAATAAACTGCGTCAAGTCCTGGAAGTGGGTGGGGGGCGCAAACCCTGGATGGGCCTGCTCAATGAAGTGGCGAATCCGTTCTTTACCCCCCGAGATAGAGAGGAGTTGACCATAATCCTCAATGGACCAGTGCCAGTCTAAGCCCGCCGCCGCAAAGGCCTGATTAAAGGCTACCCGATGGCCATCGCGCTCGGTTTCAGCCAGGGTGCCATCGACATCAAAAATGAGGGCGCTGAGAGAATGCATGGACCGGTCTAAACTCCAAATTGACCCCTATCTCTAGCATATCTTTAGCCTTCGTAATCGTATTGGGGCGGCGGGTTGTAGGGGGTTGCCCGTCGGGCTCTGGTGGGAAGGGGGGGCAAAAACTCTTGCTCGTAATAGCGGTAAGACGGCGGGGTTGGCATCTGAATGGGATGATACATCATGGGCGTCGAGCGCTCTTGCCGCCTTTGTGACTGGGCATTTAAGAGCAGCAGGCCAATGATCAGCCCGCCACCCCCAACAATTAGAACAATAAATAGCCCCCCGCCAATCCACAGCAGTGTAGTCTGGTTGCCCGAAGGTTGAGTAGACTCAGCCAGCTGAGAATTTTGTAGCGATAGGGTATCGAGAGAGCGCTGGTAGTTTTCTAGCTGGGTGAGCACCTGGCGGGTTTCGGCCTGTTGTTGCTGGAGCTGATTTTCCAGGTTGCGGGCCACCATTTCTTGCTGGGAGAGTTGAGTCTCCAAGCGATTTGTGATCTCTCGCTGACGCTCTAGATCGTGGCGTAACTCTTCGCTATCTGCGTCAGGTATCTGCGGCACCGGAACCGCAGGAGCGGTAATGGATTGTTCGGAGGGAAGTTCAACCCGATCGACGGGGGGCTCGGGACCAGAACCGCCAATACGGGACACCAGCAACACTAAGACGGCGACGCCCGTGGTTGCACATCCTGCTACAAAGGCGGTTGTGTCGCTCATAACCACCTCATGGTGACGACACAACCTGCCAGCACCGGAGTGCAAGGCTTTGCAGTGATGACAATGGGTAGGGCAGCGGAACCCAGCATGGAATTACAGGTCGACGTTTGAGATGTCTGGTGTGAGTAGGTGTAGGGTAATTTATGGAGTCTTATCCTACAGTTGATAATAATTCAATATCACCGTCGATACTGAGTTATTGACATTAAAGTAGTCCTATCCTACTGTACGAACCTCAGATCGTACAGTGCATTCCTTGACGCAGGTACTATAGCACTGTAAATAAGGTCCAGCGGCGAAGATCGGCTAAAGTTAGGTTTTTTTGACAGAATCTTCAAACAATGCCTGGAAATATCGCTTTTCTAACGGAGAGCTATCATATTTTCTTGAGCGCAGCTCAACGAAGTGGCTCAATAAAAATGCGGCAATCCACAGACCGCCGCATTTCTATCTTTAGTGAGCTGGCGACTAGCTGATCAATCAGCCAATGCCCGCTTAGGCTTTGGACAATAATCCCTTAGCCTACTCGACAGTAATTTTGCCAACCATGCCGGCACCCCGGTGGGGGGCACAGTAGTAAGCATATTCACCGGAATCTACATCAAAAGTAGAAGAATAAGACTCACCAGGTGAAAAGGTCAGCTGATCATGGGCTAGTTTGTCAGCAGTCGCTTTACCCCCGGGGACAGTGTTCTCGTCAAAAATAACGTTGTGGGGGGCCATCTTGTTGTTGACCCAGGTAACGGTGTCACCCTTCTTAATGGTCAAATTAGGCGGATCAAAAACCAGTAACCCCGAATCGGAACCCATTTTAACTTCATAGTTTGCCGCGTTCGCAGGGGCAGCCGCAACTAAGCAGGTACCGATGACAAGTATAGCGGCCAAAAATGCCACACCCATGCCGCGAAAAATCCGAGCAATGAATTTCATAACATCCTCTAGAGGCTGAAAACAGCAAAATTCGTTCATTGATTTATATGATATCGCGCTTTTGAGCGATTTTTTGAACAGGCTTAGCGAAATTCCCAGGTAGGCTTTTCTGGCCAGCTGGAGTGATTGGCCTGAGTCAGTGGGGGTTGGGATCGCGGTCAACGTCTGGAGATGTCTACTCAAACGGGGTTCAAATTCCTGGATGCTGACACCCATCTTCGGATGTATATTTTTGCTTTGACGTTGATACCGTTAATTGATGGGCTATAGTAACGCGCGCCTGGGCAAACTTTGAAGGTATCAACTGGCTTAAGTTTGGGTCACCAACCAGGGATTCATGTCGTAATTTTAAGCAACTTAAAGACGGCTTCACCTGACTGGGAGAAATTACCTAGAAGATCTTGATTAAGCGGCCTTGAAAAATAAGGAAATATCCCCAAAAGACTTGTATTCAAGAGTCTTGGGCGATCGAACTGAGAAGATCTGATGCCTGAGCGGGCCCTTTGTCTCAATCTTACTTGAGTTTTTTTGAGGAAAGAAAGCTAATAGCTGAAAGTCTTTGAGGGATAGACGCTAAGGTTAATTCTTTAGACAGAAACTTGGGCAGACTTACAGGGTAAAACAGTTGCTCAATGTCTCGTTAGGTTTTGCCAACAAAAAGTTAAATCATTCAGGAATAAACAGGGTTATTTAAGAATGCTTTCCTAGGATAGAGTGCATGAATAATTTTGGTTAAACCTATGGACGTTCGTCAGGAAAATGCACCCCAGCTATCAGAGCGAGTGGATGTGCTTTACAGTATGCTGGAGCAAATCAATGACAAGGTTTCTGTCCTGCTATCTAAGCAAGATGAGAATGACAACGTAGGCGCTCAGCACTTTGGGGTAAGTCCTCCTGTGGTGAGTCGACCGCATCTGATTTCAAATGAGGCGCTTGAGCACAAAGATATTTTGAACGATGAGCCCCGTTTTGACAACGAGCACCTTGGCTACGATCAAGCCCTTTCGCCCGAGATTCAGATTCAGCGTTTAACCGCTCAACTGACCGCTGCTTACAACCGCATCGCTGCATTAGAAGAGCAGCTGTTAGCCGTTCGGGCGTATTGATCTTCGGGTCTATTATCTGGGTGGATAGGCGGGTGTTTTTGGCAGATGGCGATAGCTCTGGTCGATGTTAAGCTAAGGCTTTTTGTTAGCCATATTTAAAGAATTTTTAGAATTTTAAGACGTTTAATTTACTTGTCTAGCAGGTCTTCTATCGCTTTTATCAGGGCTGTTGGGGACCAATGTTTGTATAAAGAAGCTGCGATCGCACAGCCCCCCGCACCTACCCCTTCTTTAACGAATCCCTGTTCATAGATTTGCAGCTGCGGGTAACGTGCTGTTTGGAAAGAAATCTGACTAACCAAGATGGGTATGGAGCCGACGGTTTTGGCTAAGCCCACCAAGTCACTACTGCGATCTTCGGCAACCCATCGAGTAGTGCCAATCACAAGATTGTCAGGTGTCCAATGGGTTAAGGTTGCAATGTCTTTGCGGATCATCGTTTGCGAAAGCGCCTGGATCAGGGCATAGACGGCGACCATCTGCGTGCCCCCGGCGAGTAAAACACCGCTGTGTTGGCAGGCCGCCATTGCAAGGCCGCAGACAGCGGCCTGCATGGGGTCTCCCACGGCTGCGATCGCAGCTAAGGGATCCAAGGGGGGGCTTGGAATAGGCCCCTGCTTGAGCCCAGCGGAAATCAGGGTTGTCTTTTGGTCATGATTGCATTGGGGATGGCTGCTGCTGACTTTACCCGCTGCTGCAAACCCGAGGGCTGTCAGGACGGCCTGGGCAGTTGTTGTGCCACCGACAACGCATTCACCTAAAATCAAATAGCTGCCTTGAAATTTGCGACCTAACTGCTCACCCCATTGCCAGCCAACCTCAAACAGGTGTTGGACAACGGTTATCGGTAGAGCTTTACCCGTGCTGACACAGCGGGCTGCTCTCCCCCCAAGTGCTATGTGGGGGACATTAGGCGGTTGGATCAAGCCCGCATCAAACAGGTATAAGGGCAGCCCTAGGCCTTCCAGGACAGCGCGGCTGATGTAGGCGGGGGAGACCCCAACGGCTAAGGGCGGCAGTGGGTATTGAGGATAGGGGGTGGGGCCATCATGGAGAAACTCGGCATCGGCCAGGGCAGTATACTGGCGGGCCTCGGGGGTTGCACCTGCTGTCGAGATACCAGGAATAAGGGCTGTTGCGGTGAAGCCTAGGACGCAGAGAAAACCAGGTTTTTGACCAGTGTAACGGTTTAGCCATGCCTCGGCTATGGGGCTATTGCCAGCGCAACGAACCAGGTCCCATTTGCTCATGGTGTATACGGACTCATGATGTATACGGGCAATTTTGAATGGGAGAACGGGCCTTAGAGCAGGTCTCACTCATCGAGTAAGGTTTGGACCCAGTCAGGTGGCGGCGACATGGGTGCGCCTAAACGCTCGAGCACGAGCCAGGCGGCAAGATGCACCGTAAACAGATAAACCAAACTGCTCAAAAACACCATCACCACGGCCCCGATTTGGATAATCTCCATGCTAGGTTCTCCCAAAACCCCTAAACCCACCAAACCCCAGTCGAGCAGGCGATTGGTGATCCAATCTAGAATTTGGGTGATTTGGGCGACGAGATAGCCCCAGAGGTCTTCTCCGGCCATCCAGGATAGAAGCCAAATTCTAAAGAAAAGGCCGAGGGTGACCAGGAGTGCCCCAATCAAAATTGAGATACCCCACCCCGCCCGCCGTCGCCATAAAAAGCCCAGTTGCACGCCTAAAACGCCGTAGGGAATGACAAAAAGGATGCTGCGGGGGGGGCCTATTAAGATACCCAACAGTAAGCCTGATACCAGGGTAGCCATCCAGGCTGCACGGGCGTGCCAGCGCAAGTAGACCAAGGCAATCGGCACCGGAAATAAGATCCGCAGCAGAGGGCCAGGGGGAAAATAAAGATTGATCAGCCACATCAAACTGGCTGCACTGGCCAGGAAGGCGGTTTCCACCATAACCAGCGGGCCTTTGGTGGGTTTGGCCGCAGACACTGGCGAGGATGGCTCGTCAGGAATCCAGTCCGCTGAGGCCGGAGAGAGGGTCGTGTCAGATTGACCCGACACCGGCCCTGATCGCTCAGAGAATGATGGGTCAGGCGTTTGGCCAGGGCCTTTGTCTACAGGTCTATCAACGGGTTGGTCGGTCATGTGCCCGGTTAAACTAGCAAACGCTCTAGGGCATCAATATCTGGAATGCCAACGATGTCCCGTTCTCGAACGATCAGCCCTTTCTTTTCCAATTTGCTCAAGACTCGAGTGACGGTTTCTCGGGCGAGGCCGCTGAGGCTGCTGAGTTCTCGATGGGGGAGATTGGGGATTTCTACGCCGGTTTCTCCGATTTGGCCTTGACCATCGGCCAGGAATAATAAAATATCCGCTACCCGAGATTGGCTGTCTGACTCTCTCAAGCGCAGCCGTCGGTTGACCTGACGCAGTCGTCGCGCCATCAACTTGGCTAAACGGATGCCTGACAACGGTTCGCTTTTGAGGAGGGTGACAAAGTCTTGGGCTGGCATACTGCCGATCACTGTGGGCACCAGGGTGATGACGTCGGTAGAGCGGGGTACTTCATCCAGAGGGGCCATTTCGCCAAACAGCTCACCCTTACCCAAAATGTTGAGGGTGACCTCTTTGCCATCCAGGTTGTAAGTACGGATTTTGACCCAACCTTCCAAAATGAAGTAGACCGAATTACCCCAGTCATTTTCTAGCAAAATAACCTGGCCAGCCGGATGTCGACGGGTGACTACCTGGGCGGTTGCTTGTTTAACGATGCTTTCGGGGAGTTCTTCAAAAAACTGAGCTGCCTCGATTGATTCGTTAGCACCTGAGTTGTCCCGAGCGTTATGTCGAACATCCATAGAAATCAGAGAATAGGCCAGTTTGAGTGATTCAAGTTACGAGAAGGCGGGGGCAAATCAGTCAACTTTTTATGAATCGAAGGACAGGGGTAGAAAGGGCTTGGTCTGGACTTTCATAGGCTACAGCAGACTCGCGTGATTTACACAATTAATGCTCAGGATTAATGCTGGGGGATGTCCAAATCATGCATCATCACTGACAATCCAATCGCCCTAGACCATTAACGTTGAGTCGAGAGCCCTATTTAGCTGCGCACAATAACTAGCGCATAAAAAGGTAGTTCAGCATATCATTATCAACCAGGACGAGCTGAGTTTGGTTAACCTCTGTAATATTAAGGTATCTACTCATTTCAATAACGCATCGCAAGGTTTTTCGCTTGAGGCATCTATCGGGTTCCCATGGTCTGTCCAGACCCATTGTCCCAGACCCATTGTCTAGGATCAGAGGACTCCACAGCACGGCCAAACTCTAGTAATAATTTATACGCTGTTCCTAAATAGCTGACGCCTGTCCCTAGGCTAGTAGCTGGATTCTTAGAAAAAACTTGAATTCAAGGGTGACTTTTGTGACTTTTAGGTCAGCCTGCCTTACACTTTGGGCATCTAAGCGGTATGCATCCATATGGCTATATCGTTTGATACGTGTCTGCACACGCTTTGATTACTCGTTATCAAGGGCATCGTCGTGGCTTCTCAGAAGGATAAAATTGAATCTCTGATTGCTGAGATCGAATCAGTCTTGCTTAAGTCGTCTTCTCGCTTGCCGTGGTCTCGCTCCAGCGAAGACGCGCAACAACGGCAGGCTCTGGAAAAGGTCCAAACTTACTTGGGGTCTCTCAAGGAGTTGTTTGATGCGCCCGGTGGTTGGGGGCCGGTTGATCCACAAACGGGGCAAGTGGTATCTCAGCCGTCACCTGCGATCGCATCCCCTGAAGAATCTGCCTCCAGTGTGTTACGGGCATTGCTACTCGAAATGCAGTACCTAAAAGACAATTCTTTACGGCCTTTGCGGCTTGAGCTGGATACGCTGAAGCAGGAACGAGATGCACTGCAGTCTGAAATAAAGTCCTTAGAGACGAATCGCTTGCAAATTCAGGAGACGACCAACCTGGATGAAACCCAGTTAAATACTTTTTTAGAGCAGCTGATGGAGCGGCTGCAGCTTAACCTCACTCAGCAGCTTAACCAAACTGTTCGCCAAATTGAGGCCGATAAGGCTGATGATTTGCTGCTCGAGGGAGATGCCACTTTTGTAGCAGCTGAGCAGCCCCGTTTGCACCCGGCCCAGCGCCTCGAACAAATGCGGCTGGTGCAGGCTCAGTCTGACCAGCTTTTGCTTAAGTTGGATTCGACCCTGGCCTTAGTGTTTGAAGCACTGCAAAAAAGTATTGGCAGTTATAAGGAGTCCCTGGCTACAGGCCTTGAAGAAATGCACGGTTTGGGGCGTCAGGGGGAGGCGATCATGCAAACCCTGATCAATCATTTGGCTCAGCGGCTTGGCCAAGATGCTGGGTACTATATTGGCTCTGGTCTCGGGGTAGGGCTGAATCCAAGCCCCCCCTCGGAGCAGCTACCCGGCACTTTTCCAGGGCTTGTAGAAACGCCCTCTGAGGACACAGTTAATCAGCTGCGCCTGGCCAGTTTGCCCCTGGTGCCTGGGTCAGAGGCTAACGCGGTTGAGCCCGCATCTGATATCGATGACGTTGACTCAGCAATTGACGACCTTGACCTGGATATCGAAGTTGCCTTAGAAGATCCCTCAACCCTGCAGTTAGCAGAAGATGACTTTGCACTACTGTCCCTGTTAGATGATGAGTCAGATGATGAGGATATCACTGCATTTCAGGATGAAGACCTAACGCTTTTTCAGACTGAGCCCCCCGTGGAGTCCGGTGACACGGGCTTGAGCAGAGGGGCAGAGGAGACAGAGAGAGAAGTACTCACACTACTAGATCAGCCCTCTGGTGAGGATGAGTCTGCGGGGGCGGATCGTAGCGAGGACGGCGAGCTATATGAGAGCTTTTTTGGCGAAGATGCTGTGCCTGCAGCCTCGACTGAACCCTCTTTTGAAGAACTCACTCAGGTGTCAGATCTAGAAGATCTGGCAGCTGAGGCGGTTGTCCTTGAGTCGGGGCTACCGGATTCGGGTGATGTCGATTGGATCGATGGTTCAGGGGATTTACCCAACGATGACGGCAGCGGCAGCTATCCAGACGGGTCGACAGATATGCCTATCGACCGGGAGACGCCCCCTTTAGATGCCACAGAGGCAGAAGCCGAAACGGCAAACTGGCTGTTTGCGGATGCGCCTGCGCTCTCTGCAGATATGTCAAGTGAGCCCGAGCCAGTGGGCAGTTCCTTAGACGATCTCTTTGGTGAGGGGCTGTCAGACTTGCCCAATTTGCAGCCAGGAGTTGAGCCAGAGGCCGACACTGTGGAGTCCCTGGCAGATATTTTGCCAGAGGCACCCTCCGCTGACGCAGGGGCTGAGATCGTTGAGGGATTAGATATCAGTAGCTTGGATGCCGAACGTTTGGAAGAGGTTGATTTATTGGGCGATCGCTACATTCCAGCAGCTGCGGACGAAGATTTGCTGAATATTGAGGAGCCCGCGACAGAGCAACGTCTGACCCTTGACTTGGATGATGCCTTGATGGGGCAGCTAGACGAAGATCTCCAAAGTCTGTCTGAGCAGCCCCTGATGCAACCTGAGGCGTTGACAGAAGACCGTTTGACGTCGGAGTTTCCGGTGGATAGCGGGATTGATGAATTTTCAACGGTGGGGGAGCTCCCGGTCGCAAATCAGCCTTCAGTCGAAGATGACCTGCCGACGATAGACGAAATTCCATTGGCGGATGAGATTCCTTTTGCACCTGAGATTCCAGCTGTAGGCGAGCTGCCCGTCACAGATGAGCTGCCGACGATGGGCGAAATCCCGCTGGTGGATGAGATTCCTTTTGCACCTGAGATTCCAGTTGAAGATGAGCTTTTGTGGTCAGCCGAAATCCCGTTGGAAGATGATCTGTCGGTGACAGATGAGCTGAGCGTCACCACCGAGACGGCTATCGAACCTGAAGGCTCTTTTCAGTCTGAGGTACCCGATGAACTACTTGACCCAAGTCTGTTGGGAGATTTTGGGTTTGGTGATCAGCCAGGGGCGATTGATGATCAGCTTGATGTCATTTTGTCACCTGACACCATTATCGTTGACGGATTGGATGATTTAGAGCCGATATCAGAAGTCAGCTCAGACGATGCCAGCGATGAGGCATGGGACTCTGCGGTGGACTCATCGCTATCTCTAGATAGTGATTTTGAAGGGAGTGATTTTGAGACAGAGATAGCACCAGCCGATCTCCCTGACTTTGAAAACATGCCCTTCTTAGACGATCTAGAAGCCTATGATTCAGATGAAGATACCGCTGTTTTAGAAGGCCCTGATGAGGTCAGGCCAGCAGAAAATTTTGAGCTGGGGGATGAGTTTAGGCTCACCCCGGATAGCTACCTTGAGCCGGGTGCTCTGTCAACCGAAAACCTTGAATCTATGTCGATAGAGGATTTAATGCCTGGGGAGACGCCTTCCTCAGAGTCAGATTCCTCAGATCTAGATTCCTTAGAGTTAGACTTCTCAGAGCTAGATACAGGAGAGGGGCTCGATACAGTAGAAGTCGATGCGCCAGATCCCTTTTCTGAGGCAGAAACAATTGCCCCATTGAGTCCATCAGAAGTGCTAGGTGATGCCAGTGTGTTGGATACAACCGGGGTGTTTGAGGTGGATGATGCGGTCTCAGATGATTTAGATCACTCACTGTCAACGTTAAGTCGAGAAGCGGATCAGCTGGCGACCCAAACCGAGGGGGCAGATTGGTTAAATCGTTTACATCCCGATCTCGAAGAGCCGCTGCTATTTGATGATGATATGCCTGAGATCCCGGTACTACCGGAGGCTGCCTCACCCTTAGAATCAGCCATTATTCCTGATTTGCCTGCGGGCCTAGTCCCTGACTTGGAGACTGCCAAGCTGGATGCTGACTCTGATCCATTGACCGCTGAAGCCGCAGCCCCTGACCTTTTGGTGCCAGACACGCCGATGGTTACGCCGGATACGGATGAGCGATTAGCCCCTGATCCCATGGCACTAGCAGCTGTTCCAGCGGCGGGCTTGGATCTGGAGCTTGAGGCTGCAGACGAGTTAGATTTTGCGGGGCCTGGGGTCGATATTTCAGACGCTTCGATGGTAACCGATTGGTTTTTGGGCATTGATGTCGGGACGACAGGGCTCTCAGCGGTGCTGCTCGATCGCCAGTCGGGGCTAGTTTACCCGCTTTATTGGCTAGAGACCGAGACCGAGGGCGAAAAGCGATTTAGGCTACCGGCGGTGGCCTGGATGAGTGCCCAGGGTAATATGCGGACGGTGGGCTTAGCTGCCTGGCAGGCTGATCATCAAGCGCGGGCGACGGAGACGCCAGGGGGGCTGCTGATTAAGCAGCTCAAACCCTTTATGAAAGTGGCTATTCCCCACGGGGTGGTGGTGGGCGAGGCTGAGCCCATTTTGCAGTGGTCGGAGACCCAGGCGTTTCCGCTCCAGCGAATTCAACTGGGGCTGGAGGCACTGCTCCAGAATATCCGGACTTGTGGTGCGGTGGGGCTAGATGATGCCAGATTGCAGCAGGCTATAGAGCAGCTGCAGGGGGTTATTATGGGCTACCCCACCAACTGGCCAGATACTTATAGCCTAAATCTGCGAGAAGTTGTGCTGGCCTCAGGACTGGTCTCTCAAGCAGATCGGATTTTCTTTATCGAAGATGCGATCGCAACGGTCCTATCAGGGTTGCCTGACCCCCACGCGCAGCAACCTGAAGCCGTCCCTCTCTCACGCCAGCCCAGTCTTTACAACTGCAATTGGGAGGGGGGCACCGTTGTCATCAGCGGTGGGGCGACCCTGACGGAGCTGGCCCTAGCCGAGCTGCCGAGTGATGCCACCACGCTCAGCTACGATGACTTTGCCCTGCGTAGCTTTCCCTATGCTGGGGACAGCATTGACCAAGATATTGTCTGTCAATTGCTGCACCCTCGTGAAAATCGTCAACCCCTGAGCGGGAGTCCGGCGTCGGTTGTAGAGCAAGACTGGCAATGGCAGGCCGAGCTGCCAAGCTGGGCCAATGCCGATTGGGAGAGTCTCAACCTCGACGAGCTCACCCTACCTGAGGTGGGTGAGTCGGAGCTGGCTCATCGCCATCGATTGAGGCAGCGACTAGAGAGTTCTCCTCTAGGGCAAAGTGCCCTAGAGGCGGCCCGTCATCTCAAGCTGATTTTGCAACATCAAAACCAGTTCCAGCTAGACTTGGGCAATCAGCGGTGGCTAATTAAACGTCGCGACCTGGAGAGCCGCACCTTTTTGCCCTATATCCAGCGAATGAACCGGCACCTCAACGTGTTACTCAGCCAGAAGGGGCTCTCAACCCAGTCGATTAAACAGGTGATTTGTACCGGTGGGTCGGCCTCGCTACCGGCCATTGCCCGCTGGCTGCGTCAAAAGTTTCCCAATGCCACGATTATCCAAGACACCTACACGGGTGATCGGCCCAACAGCTGTAGCCGGGTTGCCTATGGTTTGGTCAACTTGGCCCGCTATCCCCAGGTGCTTGATATTACGCGACAGCAGTACAGTGATTATTTCTTGCTGATGGAGCTGTTGCGGGTGTTTCCAGAGCAGCCCCTGCCGGTGAGCGGCATCATGCACCTGCTAGAGCAGCGGGGCATTAACACCCAGGCCTGTCAATTGCATATTTTAGCTCTGCTAGAGGGGCATCTGCCGCCGGGGCTGGTGCCCACAGAGGCGGATCGCCCCCTGATTAGCAATCGGTCGGAAGAGATTGCGACCTATCAGGCGCTCACCGATGCACCGTTATTTACCAAGCAAAGCGGGCAAATTTACGTCCCCAACGAGACCCAGGGTCGGCGGCTGCGGGCCTATCTCGAAAAGGTGATCGCCACCAAAGCTCAGACCCTGGATGAACCGCTATTTGCTCAGCTAGCCGTGGAAACTGTAGTTTAGTTTGCTGTGATTGAGTGAATGGTAGTTGAGTGGAGGTAGGGAGGCCACAGCTACAAACGAATGCCATCCTTTGAAGATCACCCGATTGTTTACCAAAGCTTTGCCGTCATCGATCAAGAAATCGGGGCATATGACCTCACCCCAGAGGCGTACGCGGTGGTACGGCGGGTGATTCACGCCACCGCCGATTTTGAGTTCAAAGACTTGCTGCATTTTAGTGAGGATGCGATCGCAGCTGCCACCAAGGCCCTACCAACCGGTTGCCCCATCGTGACCGATGTGGGGATGGTGGCCCAGGGCATTCGCCGGATTGTGGGAGAGACCTTTAAGAATCCAGTGATTGCTGCCATTGAACAGGCCCCTGACCAGGTTTTACCAGGCCAGACCCGCACCGAGGCGGGTGTGCTCCGCTGTGCTCAACAGTATCCCCAGGCCCTATTTGTGATTGGCAATGCCCCGACGGCTTTGTTGGCCCTGTGCCGCCAGGTTGCCCAGGGCACAGTGCATCCCAGTCTGATAGTGGGTGCCCCAGTGGGGTTTATCAATGTGAGTGAATCCAAGCAGGCCCTGGGTGATTTAGCGATTCCGAGAATTTGGGTGGCCGGGCGTAAGGGGGGCTCTGGGGTGGCAGCGGCGATTGTAAATGCGTTGGTGATTTTGGCCTGGGAGAGGGGGGTGGGGAGTGGGTAATGGGTGATGGGTAGTGGAGATGGGGGAGAAACCGTAGGGGCCAAGGTCACCTTGCCCAGGGGGGAATGGGTAATGGGTAATGGGTATCCGCCAATTCAAGTGATTGGGCTGGGTCTGGGGGGGACGGCTGATCTCAGTGAATTGGTACGTCAGCGGATTGAGAACGCCGATGTTTTGGTTGGGAGCGCACGCCATCTCGCCCTGTTTCCTGATCATCCCGCCCAGCGTTGGGTGATCGGTAATTTGTCAGCCATTTTAGAAAAACTCAAGACAATTCTGGCAACAGCCCCCTACCCCCATATTGTGGTCCTAACTTCTGGCGATCCGCTGTTTTTTGGTCTGGGACGATTGCTGGTGTCTTCACTGCCCGCCGAACAGCTTGATTTTCATCCTTCCTTAAGCTCGGTTCAACTGGCGTTGAATCGCCTCAAAATCCCCTGGCAAGATGCCCGTATTGTCAGTATCCACGGTCGATCTTGGCAGCCGCTGATCGCAGCCCTGCAGCGAAGTGAGCCTAAAATTGCAGTTTTGAACGATCCGAGCTATCCGGTTAGTGCGATCGCAACCCTGATCCGTGATTTAGCCCTGCCCGGTACGTACAAAATCTGGGTATGTGAAAATCTGGGTGGACCGGAGGAGCGGATCCGCTGCTTTAGCGCTGAAGCCTTAGATGCCTCTGTGAGAGTGGCACCGCTAAATGTGGTGGTCTTGCTACGTCAGCCTGAAATTTTGCCGACGGGGCAGTTCGCATCGTCTGTCCCCCTCTTGGGAATTCCGGACGCCAGTTTTCATAGCTTTCCTGATCGGCCTGGACTCATGACAAAGCGAGAAGTGCGGGTATTGGCCCTGGCTGAACTGGCACTAGCCCCCAATCAGATTATCTGGGACATTGGGGCTGGGACCGGGTCCGTTAGTATTGAAATGGCGCGTCTCACCCCTTCGTCTCAGATTTATGCAATCGAAAAGACAGCGGCGGGGGGCCAACTGATTGCCCAAAACTGCCGTCGATTCGAGGTGGCCAATATTCAGGTCATTCAAGGGTCGGCTCCCGGTGCTACGGCCTCGCTACCGGCCCCTGATCGGGTTTTTATTGGGGGTAGCGGTGGTCAGCTTGAGACCCTGTTAGACCAGGTCTCTGAGCGTCTGAGAGATGACGGTTGCGTCGTATTATCTCTGGCTACCCTAGAGAGCATGACGCAGCTTAAAGCCTGGTTGACGGCATCTCGCTGGCAGGCTCGTTTTCTCCAAGTTAATCTGGCTCGTTCTACTGCAGTGGGTGCCCACACGCGATTTACCCCACTGAATCCCCTATCGCTGGCCATTCTGAGACGTGAACGCCAGACGTGAACCCCAGATGTGGATAATCTAGTTCTCTGGAGATCTCTCAGCAAGCTGTCGTGAGTCAAGCTGTTGTGGACAAGCTGTTACAACCCGGCATCTTAGGGTCAAAAAAAATGTCTGTATTTAAGAATATCTTAGCGGCAAAAAAGCCAGCTCTGATAGTGCCGAGCTGGCTAAATAACTGCATATTAAGTATGTGACTAGGTTTATAAAACCTAGCTTTAATCGTCATCTTTTGAGGCATCTAGCTGAATAAGATGAATATGCTTGTAACCCAGCTTGATCTCAAATTCATCACCCGGTTTCAATCCCATTTCCTGTGTGTAGGTTGAGCCGATGACAATTTGCCCATTTTTATGAACGCTCACTCGATAGGTTGGCTCACGGCCCCTACCATCTTTTGTCCCTTCTGGGCTTAACGTAATACCGCGAGCCGCTAAAAGTGCATCGTAGAAATCAGTTAAATTGACCCGAATTTGATCATCTTTAGTCACACTGTAATAGCCGCATTCGCGAGCAGTTTCTCGCTTTGGCAGGTGACTTAACTCCTTTACTTTTTGCAGTAAAGCTTTTCCCGTAAGAGGAACCATCTTAGTATTAGCCATCGGATTTAAGGTTCTTCGACGTTCAGTTTGGGGTATGAGGACCGAAAATGAACTCAGCTCAATCTATTTTAGAGATATCCCCTTTGCACATAACAATTTCAAAGACCGGTTTCCTAATAGAAAACTTGATTATAACAGACAAAAATCTCACCTAATTCAAGAAAGTATCTTTTTTGCTGAGATTGTCGTATAAACCTGGTCTCAAAGTGTAGACTCAAGAACTTGAATTTAAAGTATTGACTTACGATGCCCCTCAGCTTGCTAGAAAGAATATAACCTAATAGGCTCGAAATCAAAGCTGAATAATAGCATAGATAAAAACGATATGGTCAAGCAGAGAATAATGTCTATATTTCAACCGCTAAGAAGCCCTGGAATAGGACGTCGGTTGGGTCAAGTATTGCTCAAGCCCGCTCTGAAGAATTAAGCGGAAGATTGTAGATTGCCGATGTCGTCTCAAGGGATTTAAATCGGTGTAAACAACCGAGAAAATTTATCCCGATCACGTTCTGTGACTGCAAACTCCATTCAATTAGCTCGATACTTTAGCATCGGTAGATCGTTTGTGTCTAACGGCTTTCAACCTGCTGGCCTCTGCCCGCTGCCCTAAGATACAGTTGGATAGATAATTTGGATAACCCTCTAGATTAAGACGTTGCGCATAGGAAGTCACAAAGCATGTCAGTCCCTGAAAAAACTGCGTTGACCGATGAAACTGCGTCAACCGATAAAGCAGAAACATCAATGGAAGAGCCCCCCACGTTTGGCTGGAACGCCTATGCTGAGAGGCTCAATGGCAGGTTTGCGATGGTGGGCTTTTTGGCCTTGTTACTGTTAGAACTGTGGACCCGTCAGGATTTTTTTACCTGGTTGGGGTTGCCCCACTAAATCTTAGCCAAGGCCAGAATCTCAGCCAAGGCCAGATCTGTAGTCTGTTTTTAGAAAACCTCAAATTCTAACGGTGGATGTGGCTCTAGCGAATGCTTAAGCGGTAGCTGCCCTGCCCTTGAGCGTCGTAGGCATTGGCGACTACTCGGTAAAGCCCCTGTTGGGGGAGCGTTACCACGATTTCAGAATTTGTGCTGTTGCCTGAAAGATCATCGTTTTCGGCAATCTGGTTGCCAGCCTCATCGGCTAAAAACAGGTAAGTGTCAAAATCGCTGCTGGTTAAGCTAATCACGACTTGCTGCCCGGCCTGCCCCTCAAAGGCATACTCATCGTAAAAGCTGCCGTCGCGGAGTTGGGGGTCACCTGGCTCTAGGCGACCCGCTTCTTCAAGTAAGTATCGATTGGGTTGGCTGGTTTGGCCGCTGCCGCCCAGGCTGCTGAGTTGAATTTCATAGTTGCCTTCCTCATTGGCAGCATAGGAGTTCGCCAAAATCAGGTAGGTGCCATTAGCGGGCAGGGTAGTTTCGAGTCGGGCGTTGACGCCGCCAGCACTATCATCGTCTTGGCCCAAGTCTTCTTGATTAGGCCCGACCAAAATCAGGTAAGGGTCAATTTGCTGGCTCGACATTTCAATCGCTACCCGCTGGCCGGCTTGCCCTTCAAAGCGATACACGTTGAAATAGCTATTGTCGGCAAAAAGGTTGCTGCTGCTATCGAGTCGTCCAGACGACTGCCCATTTAGGCTAAGCGTCTCGGCGGGGCGACCGCCTTGACGGGGACGGCTGGAGGCCGTGGTACTGGCTGAGCCATTTTGAATGGCGGTCATAAAAGGACGAACTTGATCGATTGCGATCGCAAATCCAATGCCAATATTACCCTGGCTGGCTTCGGTGGTAAAAATCGAGGTATTGACCCCGATCAGCTCGCCCTGGCTATTGAGTAGCGGCCCCCCCGAGTTGCCTGGGTTAATCGCGGCATCCGTTTGAATTAAGCCCCGTGTTTGATCCAAGCGGCTGACGATACCCACTGTGAAAGTCCCCTGTAGCCCAAAGGGGTTGCCAATGGCAAACGCCTGCTGGCCCACCTGGGCCCTGTTTGGGGCAAAAGCCAGGGTCGGAAAATTGCCCCCGCCTCGGATTTTGATTGCAGC
>JBCCRZ010000009.1:0-27734 GCA_039200855.1 Cyanobacteria bacterium P01_D01_bin.44
GCCCAGGATGCTTATTTGCTGCTAGTGACCCCCAACTTCTTTCTTTGGGCTTCATTACTCAGCGGTGCTAGCGTTATGAGGGATCATCCCATACTCCAGTATGCCGTTTTCTGGGCTGCCTTCGGCTTCTTCTTCTTTCCATTGCTAGAGCAGCTTTTCTTTGTAAATGTGTTTACTCGACGGATGTTAAGAGAAGCCCTGCGATCCTCACGGGTCAGCTCTGAGGATGCGCGCAATCTGTTTCAACATTTTGATATGGATAACAGCCACTCTCTGGATAAGGTCGAGCTGATGGAGCTGCTACGGTTTATAGAAGGCCAAACAACCGGGCAGCTGAATGCAGAGGATATTCGCCCTTATCTGGCCGACCAGCTGTTTTCTATTCTGGATTCGGACCAGAGTGGTTCTGTCGATATCCACAAGTTCGAAAACTACTTGTCTAGAAATGGACTTGTTGTGAATTTGAATGTTGCCTAGAGATATGGCCAACGGGAGAAGGTTTGGCATAAGGGCTGTCAAGATGATCACTATTAGGATGTGATTAATGGCACTTGCGCAACGCAGTGTTTGCTTCGAGATGAGGCAAACACTGCGTTGCGTATTTCTGATAGCAACGGCTACAAACTGACCTGGTTAGCTGACAAAACTCTCGCGGCGGGCGGTTAAAACCGCGCCTGAGGATTACAAAACCTGCCTGTGCAGGTTTCTAGAACCCAGAATGTATCTGGGCTACAGAGAGTCCGCGTAGGCGGACTAAAGCCCAAGGGGCAATAGCCTAAAAGGCATAGCTAAAGCCTTCGGCATAGCTGCGCGTTTCTTGTATGCCTCTTGGGCTTTACGCTAGGGCTACGCTAACGCTAATGTATGGGTAGGCTTGACTTCCAGCTAGCTGAAACACCCTAAATCATAGGTTTCATAACTTTTGTCAGTTCATCAGCAGACTGACTCAGCCCCTAAATCAGCGATCGCAAGTTTTCTAATCTAAAGCTTATTCTATCAGCCTGTTTGCTCAGGGAAGATTCAGATTAAACCTGTTTACTAAAAACCATAGAGCCGGTCATTCCTGGCATCTCGATATCCTTCCAACTACTTTTCTGGGTAAACAACATGAAACTCACCTATTTTGCAGCCTTAGCGATTTCTTCTATGCTCACCGTTGGCACTGCCGTGGTAGCACCCAATGTTCAACCCGCCTATGCCAATCCTTGTGCAGCGGTTAATCCTTGCGCAGCGGCTGACCCCTGCGCGGCAGCGAATCCTTGCGCAGCGGCTGACCCCTGCGCAGCCGCGGGT
Organism: Cyanobacteria bacterium P01_D01_bin.44; assembly: GCA_039200855.1. Classification (GTDB taxonomy): domain Bacteria; phylum Cyanobacteriota; class Cyanobacteriia; order Phormidesmidales; family Phormidesmidaceae; genus SIO4C1. Next base: position 1,294 of record JBCCRZ010000009.1, read on the forward strand.
GCAGAGACAGGCAGTTTTGTCACAGCCTCCAGCGATACAGCTGGTGGAGTCAGTATTGTTGAAGAGAATGGCAAGCGCTATCTCGAATTTGATGAGACCTTCAGTACCGAGGAGGGTCCTGATCTATTTGTACTTTTACATAAAGAAGCTACCCCCCAAAGCTATAGCTCTGACCAGTTTGTCAATCTGGGAGATCTGCAGTCTATCAGCGGTAGTCAGCGTTATGAGATCCCTGAAGATGTCTCTATTGATGACTTTAAGTCTGCTGTTATTTGGTGTCGTGAGTTTAACGTCACCTTTGGTTTTGCAGCGATTTAGGCGAAACTAAATTTCAATCGCTAGGGAGTCAAAAAATAGCATCTTGATAGCCCACTCTACGAGCAGCCGCTAAGGCGTCTACCCCCTAAGTCCCTCTCCCAACTTTGGAAGAGGGACTTTTGCGGATGCTTTGGATGACGTTGAGAGAGGCAGCGTCTTGATTGTCCCAGGTAGTGACGGGTTTGGCGTCTTGGGTAGGGCCTGAAGTTTGCTAAAAGGGATGCTCTGCTGATCACCAGGGTTGAGTATGATGGGATAGTCAGCATTTTGTTCAAAACTTCCTACTATCTCAAGTAGGATATGGCTGTATCTCTCATAGTGACTGTACTCACAAACTGGCCAAGCTTTAAGCGTCAAACCCGATGAGTCGAAAAGAAATCATATTACGGCATATCAATAAAGCCGGATGCGGGGTTGAAATCGGCCCCAGCCATAATCCGATAGCGCCCAAACGGGAAGGGTATAAAGTTCATGTCATCGATCATATGGACCAGGCGCAGCTGATCGAAAAATATAAACATCATGCTGTCAATACTGAGAACATTGAAGCCGTTGATTTTGTCTGGCAAGGCGAACCCTATGCAACGTTGACTGGCAAAGAAAAGTATTACGACTGGGTGATTGCGTCACATATGATCGAACATACCCCAGACCTGATTGGTTTTCTAAACGACTGCGACACTATCTTGAAAGACGACGGGGTGATTTTTTTAGTAGTGCCAGACAAACGCTACTGTTTTGATCACTACCGGCCCATCACCGGGCTGGCGAAAATTATCGATAGTCACTTTCATAAAAACACGATTCATACACCGGGCACAGTAGCAGAATTTTTTCTCAATGCCGTTGCAAAGGCAGAGAACATTGCCTGGATACCCGGCACAATGGGTGACTATAAAAATGTTCATACGCTAGAGCAGGCCAAACAAGGCATGAAGTCAGTGCTTGAGCAAAGTGCTTACTTAGATGTTCATGCCTGGTGCTTTGTCCCCCATTCTTTCCGGTTGATTATTCACGACCTTTTTTGCCTTGGGCTGATTCCGTTCCAAGAGATAGATTTTTGCGAAACCCAGGGCCATGAGTTTTATATCACCCTGGGTAGAACCGGGCAGGGGATTACCCAATCTCGATTAGCGTTACTGAAAAGGGTTGAATCTGAGATAAAAGATAGTGGAGAAATCTTGAAGTCTTTTCCAGCGACGCAAATTACCCAAGGCAAGCAGCTGATTAAACGCATCGTAAAACGCTTTGTCTGAAAGCGCTGACCAGATGCAGCTAAAATCTAACTGTTCACCTATACCATCAGCCTAACCCCATGTTCATCGGATCACTCATCACGCCGGCCATTGCCCTGATCGCACTCGCTCAGTCAGTGCCCCAAGCGCCCGAAGGATGGCAAACCAACGGTGACCGGCTAGAATGCACCTACGAACTGGCTAACTTTGTTGAATCTGTAGCCTTAGTGGAGCAGCTTGTGGAGCCAGCAGAAAGGTTGGGGCATCATCCGGATGTTGCGATCGCATACAACCAAATATCCCTATCGCTCACCACCCACGATGCAGACGGGTTAACTGATTTGGACTATCAGCTGGCTGAGGAAATTAGCAAAATAGCCACCGATCAAACCCCGCCCCTGAGCTGCATCAACCCAGGCGAATAGCGCTGCTCTATCCATTGTGACGCCTGTCACCCAACTTACTCAGCCATTCTCAGAAACGCCTTAAGGTGGACTCAGTCACGGGTCAGAGCGGTCTCAGCTAGCCCCGGCACTATAGTAACTAATCGACCAGGGTTAAGCCTTTTCTCCCTGGGCGCTTCTCACACACTTGGCCTCTGCTAGCAATAGCGGGGCTTTTTTATGCTCATAATGTCTCTGATGCAATGGCTTCTTGTCCTAACTGCTTCAGGATTTGTAAAACTGAGTAAAGTTCATTGTTCGGATTGATCAGCGAAAACAGCTTGGAGTTGGCATACTGTGCCACGGGTTTACAAGACACCTTCAGAAACAGGAACTCATTACCATTCGTGATCATGCCAAACGTGGGTTGAGATGTCTCTGGGTTGCCTAGCATATAAGAAAGTGCCTGGGGGATTGCCCGAGTCACCGCAAAATCACTCCGCTTTGACTCAATCACCAAAAGCCACAGGCGCGCCTTTAAAACCAGCACGTCAATACGTCCTCGAATGACGATTTCCTCATCCTCCATCTCCACATCCACACTGGTTTCTGTCTCAATCCGGAATGGCTTGTGATAAAAACCACTCAGATCCAGCAGTGGAGCCAGCACCACCATCTTGACACTGTTCTCCAGCATCGGTGGGTCGTCCATCAATTCCAAAAAGTTAGACTTCACGCGATCTAACAAAAGTCGATCTGCCTCTGTTAGCCCCGTGGATAACCTAGACCACTCTGAGAAAAACGAGGGATCTTGAGCGGGTTGCAATCCAAATTTTTGCTTGAGTGTTCGTAGTGTAACCTCAGCAGCTGGGATTGCCTGTACCATCTCTAAAATCCTCTTGGCGACAAGGGTGCTCTTTGATAGTGATCAATATAATCATAGCTAAACCTTCCATCTACCAGAGACAGATGGAAGGCAGATGCTCCGATGCTTAACCGCTAAAATTGCTAGAACGCAGGCAGCGGTGGGAGGGGTTCTCCAAGCCACTTCTGAGAAAAGTCATCTAACTCACCCCCTAAGCGTTTGTGATACACAAACGTATTCACCCACTGCAATAGATCTACTTCGCCACGGCGCAGGCCAATGTGGGCAGGTGATTCTTTAATGATGAATTTACCCTCAATAGTCTTGTCAGGGTTATTTTTTGCCAGCTCAGACGCGACGACATTCCCTGTCGCGATCATATCCACCTGCCCCGAAATCAAGGACGATGCCGTTAAACTGTTATCGGCAAAGCGTTCAATCTGGGCATCCTCGGGGACCGCATCGCTAATCTCCAGGTCTTCTAACGTCCCTTGAGTGACCCCAATTTTGAAGCCACCGAGATCTTCAAATCCTTGTACATCAATATCTTGAGCACCATAGATGCCTGAGAAGAAAGGCGCATAGGGGATTGAGAAGAAAATTGACTTGGCCCGCTCGGGGTTAGCCCCCATGCTGGAAATCACCAGGTCCGCCTTGTTGGTCTGCAAAAAAGGAATCCGGTTGTCGCTGGTGACGGGCACCAGCTCAAGCTCCACGCCGAGATCTTCGGCGATCAGCTTAGCGACATCAATATCGTACCCTTCTAGCTCGCCGCTGGCATCAACCGAGCCAAAGGGCGGAAAATCTTGAGGGACTGCGATCTTGATGGTGCCTGCCTCGATGATGCTATCCAGGCTAGAGGCCGGAGCAGCCGCATCTTGGGCCGTGACGCTGGGCGAGTTGCCGCCGCCTACGCAGGCCACGGCAACCAAAGAGAAAATACAGGCGACACACGCAACTAAAATTGTTTGCAGCCACTTCTTAGGAATTGAAAAATGCATCGTTTGTTATCCTTCTGAATAACCTTGTTTTGGGGGCTTACTGAACCCGTTCAATCTAACGAGTTCATTGTTCGTCAATGTATCCCGAATAATGTATCCCGAATTACACTACCCATCTAATTTGCTAAGAATTTCTCTAGCTTTTGGCGTCCTCCTATTGGCTGCGTCTCCTAGAAACTGAAACGAGCTTCTAGCTTGCGGCTAAAGGCAGAAATGGGAAAGCAAATACCAAAGTAAATCAGGGCCGTGATTAAGTAGACCCAAAATGGCTGGAAGGTCACGTTGGTAATGTTGGTCGCGGAGCGGGCTAGCTCCACAAAGCCAATTGCCGAGGCCAGGGAGGTCCCCTTAATCACCTGGGCCAAAAAACCTACGGTGGGGCCAATGGAGAGACGCACGGCCTGAGGCAAAATCACCAGTCCTAGCCGCTGAAAGTAGTTCAGGCTTAATGCCTTTGAGGCTTCCCACTGTCCCTGGGGGATCGCTTCTACCGCGCCGCGCCAAATGTCGCCCAGAAAGGCACTGGTAAAGGTCGTCAACGCGATGGTGGCTGAGGTCCACGGGCTGATTTCAATGCCTAAAATGCTCAGGCCAAAAAAGGCCAGTAGAAATTGGATCAGTAAAGGGGTGCCCTGGACGATTTCTGAGTAGCCCCAGCTCAAGTATTTGATGGGCTTAAAGGGTGAAATCCTCATTAACAATAGTAAAAATCCAGCCATGCCGCCGCAGATAAAGGCAACCGCTGAGAGCAACAGGGTCCACCGGGCGGCCCAGAGGAGAGCGAAGAGGATTTCGAGGTAGCTAAAGTCTCTCATGATTTCCCACCATCATATGTAGCGGGTGAATTTGAACAGGCGGCGGTGTAGTAGATGGGCGATCAGTTTGAGGACTAACGCCAGGGTCACGTAAATCAGGGCAAGGGTGAAATAAACTTCAAAATCTCGGAAGGTGCGCGATCTCAAAAAATTGCCCACAAACGTTAGCTCCTCGGCAGAGATCTGAGAAACCACGCTGGAAAGCAATAGAAGTAGCACCATCTGGCCTGTTAGCGCCGGGTAAATATTGGCAATGGCAGGCTTTAAGACAACATGGCGAAACACCTGGAGCTGATTTAAGCCCAGGGATAGCCCTGCCTCGATCTGGCTGTTGTCAATGCCGATAATCCCTGCCCGGAGGATCTCGGTGGCATAGGCTCCGAAGTTGATCACCAGGGCCAGTAGGGCCGCCTGGTCAGAACCCAGCTTTGGCCCCAGACTCGAAATCCCAAAAAAGATAAACAGCAGCTGCACCAAAAACGGCGTATTGCGAATGGCTTCGACGTAGGCGGTTGCGATCGCAACCAGCATCCGACTCCCTGAGGTTCTAAACAAGGCCCCGATTATCCCCACCGCTAACCCCAGCAGCGTCGCCAGGGCCGACAGTCGTAGGGTAAGCCACACACCATTGAGTAAGAGATCCCAATTATCCCAAATGACTTGAAACTGAAAGCGGTAGGTCATTTATTTGCTATGGTCGCCAGGAGGTGAGTGCGCTGGGCTGGTGAGTACGCTGGGCTGGTGAGTACGCTGGGCTGGTGAGTACGCTGGGCTGGTGAGTACGCTGCGCTGGTAAATAGGTGAATACGCTTGCCTCACCATCTCACCATCTCACCATCTCACCATCTCACTCCCTCACTCCCTCACCATTTGACAGCTATCCTATCGGCAGGTGCCCTAAAATCAGGGCATATGTGGGATTTCTTAAGAATATAGATGCTGAACCTGCTGGTTGCCACCGATTTAGATGCAACATTACTTGATCATCAAACTTATAGCTACACAGCCGCCCTGCCTGCTATCAAACTGCTTAAGGCCCACGGTTGCCCCATCATTTTTAACTCCAGCAAGACCCAAGCAGAGCAAACTCTACTCAGAGATGCCCTTGAGATTCAAGCCCCGTTCATCATCGAGAATGGGGCCGCGGTGGTGATCCCCCCCGGCCAGCTTGACCATCCCGCCACGGCCCCCAAGGCAGACCTCAAAATATTTGGACCGCCCTATTCTGAGCTAATTGCCCAAGTCAACCATCTGCGGCAGCAATATGGATATCGTTTTCAAGGCTTTGCTGACCTGAGTGCGATGGAAATTGCCGAGATGACGGGCTTACCTTTGGCTGGGGCCGCCGCCGCTAAACAGCGCTCTGGCTCAGAACCCTTACGCTGGGACGATAGTGAAGCCGCTTATCAAACGTTTGTTGCGGCCCTCGAAGCCGCGGGGTTACAAACTACCCAAGGGGGACGATTTCGCCATGTGATGGCAAAAACAGACAAAGGTATGGCCCTAACCTGGCTAGTGGAGCGCTATAAAGCCTTCTCTCCGCAGGTTGACTGGACAGTTGTTGCTCTGGGGGACAGCCCCAACGATGTGTCGATGTTGCAAGTTGCCGACATCGGTGTTCTGATCCCCAATCCCCATCGAGCCAGGTTTGAGACGCCTGGCGTATCAAATCTTATTACCCCGGCTCAAACAGGCCCAGGCGGTTGGACTGAGGCGATTACAGCGATTGTAAAAGATCTCCTGGCAAAATCATAAATCAGGTTCAAAATCTGTGTCTTACGTATCACTGTGAATCGATTGATACAGGCTATTCTCGGCTGTGTATCCTTAGGAGAACCATGGCCGATCTCTTTCAGCACGGTGCGATCGCAACCCTACACAACTTGACCGATCGCCCCATCGAAGATCTAGAAACTGACCTGCTTAAATTTTCCAAACACCGACGTCTGGGGCTGATGCTCCCTACCCTGTTTTCAGAGCTTGAGTCCGATGCGCTCAAGCACATTGTCGAGGAATTGCAGAAAGTCCCCTACCTGTCAGAAATTGTCATTGGACTGGACTGCGCAGACCGAGAACAGTGGCGCTATGCCCACCACTACTTTTCAAAACTACCCCAGCATCATCGCATTCTTTGGAACGATGGCCCTCGCCTACAGACCCTTGATAAGGAACTTGCGGTTCAAAACCTGGCTCCTCAGGCTCGGGGCAAAGGCCGCAACGTTTGGTACTGTCTCGGCTATATGATGGCCTCCCAGCGATGCGATGCGATCGCATTGCACGACTGTGATATCACCACCTACGATCGCAGCCTGCTGGCCCGACTGCTGTATCCCGTCGCCAACCCCCAATTTGACTATCGATTTTGCAAAGGCTACTACGCCCGCGTCAGTGAAAATCAGCTCAAAGGCCGGGTGACGCGACTGTTGGTGACACCACTGCTGCGAGCCTTGAAGCTCACCCTAGGCCCCACCGAATATCTCGACTTTCTCGACAGTTTTCGATATGCCCTTTCGGGAGAGTTTTCCCTGGTCACCCACATTATCCCGGGTCTACGCATCCCCAGTGACTGGGGGCTGGAGATTGGCATCCTCTCAGAAATTCAGCGAAACCATGCCCACCACCGGGTCTGCCAAACCGAAATTCTGAACATTTACGATCACAAACATAAGGATCTGTCTGAGCGCGATCGAGAATCCGGGCTCTCTAAAATGAGCATTGACATTACCAAAGCCCTCTTCCGAAAGCTCGCCGTCCACGGCCATGTCCTTACCAAAGAGACTTTTCGGACTCTCAAAGCCACCTACTATCGGACTGCCCTGGACCTAGTCGCAGCCTACCAAAACGACGCCATTGTCAACGCCCTCAACTTCGACCGCCATGCCGAAGAACGCGCCGTCGAAGTCTTTGCTGAATGCATTATGGATGCTGGCGAAGTCTACATGTCAAACCCGAAGGAAACCCCGTTTATTCACTGTTGGGAAAGAATCCAAAGTGCTTTCCCAGACTTTTTAACCCGATTTACCAAAGCGGTGGAGCTAGACAATATGGAAACCGATCTGTGATCTGGCGCTATGACCTAGCGCTATGACCTGGGGCAGAGCGTAACTATCTAAAAAGATCTACTTATAATCCAGATCCTCAGCCTTGTTGAAGCTAGCAAAGTCAAGGACCAGGAGGGAGCCGAGGGTGATAAAGACAGCGACCAGCATAGGCAAGACTCATAAGGACTGTCCCTATCATGGCAAAGGATTTCTCACCTGCACAAATATTGATACGTTTCTTAGAAACTCAACCCCCCCGACGACGAAAATGCGCATTCGCACTGCAAACAAAACCTACTTCGGGGGGGCTGGGCTTCGACGTGAGCGCTCAGCCGAACATGGAGTGAGTCCCCCAAGTTCTAACCATACTCAACACGCCTGTCCTTATTCGTGATCCAGGCCGATTGATACGGGGGCAGCACAAACTCTAGCGTGCCCTCTGCAATCACGGTGCCGCTGATCAGATCAAACCACGGGTCAGTGCCAATTAAGTTAATCTCTCTGAGCATCAGCGTCTGAGCACGGGGCGTCAGGTTATGAATCGAGAAAATACTCTGGTCGCGATCAATACTTTGTCGCCAAAACGCAAACAGCGCGGGTTGCAGGTGCAGCGTATACTGGGTTGCATTGGGGTGAAAGGCAGGCTGCCGACGCCGCAGTTCAATCAATCGCGAGAGTTCTTGAAACACAATCGCCTGGGTCGAGTCTGGGGTCTGTAGCCGGGTAAGCAGTTCACCATAATCCCAGCGATGGCGGTTAATAGAGCGATTTCGTCCCGTGCGCCGTACGGCCTCGTGATCGTTTGAGGTGGCGAGCAAGCTGTGGATATAAAACGCTGGAATCCCTTCCAGGGACATCATGATGGTTTGGGAGCAAATAAACCGGGGGATTTGCCACTCATCTTCCCCTTGGGCCGTACCTTTCATCGCATCAAACAAGGAGATATTGACCTCATACGGGCTTTCAGAGCCGTCGGCCTTGGCCCGCATACTGATCTCTCCGCCAAACTCTCGCATACACCGCAAAAATGTGTCGTATTCGTCGGGGCCCAATAGCCCTTCGGTGGGGCGCATGCCGATGCCGTCGTGGGAGGCGGTAAAGTTAAAATAGGCACAGCCCAGCGGGGCGGGGGGCATGCTCATCATCCAGGTTTTGAGGTGATCAGAGCGTTCTTGCAACAGCGCGTTGACCACCAGCGGCGGTAGGCTAAAGTTATAGATCAGATGGGCCTCGTTACGATTGCCAAAGTAGCTGAGATTCTCGCGATTAGGGACGTTGGTTTCGGTCACCAAGCTGGCCTCCGGCTTAACCAGGGCCACCACTTCGCGGACAAGTCTGATTAACGTATGAGTCTGACGCAGGTGAATGCAGGGGCTGCCCAGGGTCTTCCAGAGGTAGCCAATCGCATCCAGCCGTAGGAACTTGGTGCCAGTGTTGAGGTAGTGCAAAATAATCCGCAGAAACTCGAGCAGCACATCGGGGTTCGCAAAGTTGAGATCAATCTGGTCGTGACCAAAGGTCGCCCACACATACTGGTTGCCTGTTGGGGTCTCAACTGGACACAGCAGCGGCGTGCTCCGCGGTCGCACCACTTCAGAGACATCCGCTGTGGGATCAATGGCAATGAAGTAGTCACAGCCTGGCGATTGACCCTGCCTAAATTGCTGAAACCATTTACTCTGGCTAGAGACATGGTTCATGACTAAATCTGTCATCAGGTCAAACTGCTCAGCAATTTGACCAATATCGTCCCAATCCCCCAGCTCAGGATTGACTTGCAGGTAGTCAATCACCGCAAACCCGTCGTCTGAGCTATAGGGGAAAAACGGCAAAATGTGTACGCCAGACACCACATCTTGCAGATAATTGCTCAAAAAATCATGCAAAGTAGTCAGGGGATGCTTGTCCTGCGCCGTCTCCGCATTAGCTTCCAGGAGGCTATCGCCGTAGGTAATCATCAACACATCGGCTTGACTCCAGCGATCAAAGGGGTTGAGCTCGGCCTCACTCAGATGGGGAGATAATAAAGTGTAAATGCGATCGCACAGTCCCTCTACATCTACCCCCAACGGCTCATAGACAGACCTAACCAGGGGCTTAACTCGGGAGACAAAGCGCTCGGATTGATCAGCAGGGGCAGCTGGTTGCATAGGCCGGTTATTAAGTTGCATAGGGCGGTTATTAATAAGATTGGTTTAGCACTTCAATTAGCAGTCCTTACCCTAACCGGAAATCTTCTGTATTTGCAAGAATGCTGGCTCATGGCTGAGAAGCCTTGAAATTCGGTCTTTACACGTAAATTTGGCAGACTGTTACATTTGCAACAGTCTGCCCCCTAAGCGATGCCTAAGATGTCTAAAATGTTGGTTAGCGTAGAGAATTTCTGTTGGCTGCTACAAACTGCCTGTTCTAAATCTTCATTAACGGCTTTAGTGGAGACCGCAATATAATTGAGGTAGAAATCTTTTACTAACAGATAGCTCACGCTGGACGACATCCGGCGACAGCCAACGGGAGGTAAGCTCTATGACCCATGATCCAGATCGACCCCCTACCGATGCGAATAACTCGCCGGATGACTTTGAATTAGATGACTTTGAATCAAAGGATTTGGGGCAGTCAGAAGACGTCATGTCGTCTAACGCTGAGGTAGCCAACCTATCCACCGAGGAGCTGACCGATCGAGATACCGGCTTCGGCAGAGTTTTGCATCAACTGCGAGACGAATCGGCTATGGGGCTAGCCCCGACCGGTGGCGACATTGATGTTAATCAATATCAGGCAAAAGTCAGCGGTGAGGAGGCAGTCGGTGGCACCGCACCGACCCCTGATCAAAATGTGGTCGAAGATTTAGCCATAGCCGAAGGCATTGCCACTCCTGACGAGCATCCACTGCGGACACTGAGAATGATGCAAGCGCGCGATACCCGCCGGTGGGAGATGGATCCAGAATCCTCTGAAGACTACAAAGAGCATAGCCTTTGATTTTTTCGTAAGCCGGTCGAGAAACCATCCAGTTGCGATCGCACATTTCACCCGTCTTTATGACCACGAGTTCTTTGAGTGTCAGGGCTGTACTTTATCGTTAACCAACTCTGTAATCGCCTGTAACGCCTGCTCAATGCCTTGTTCTGCGACACCTGAGAGTGGATGCCCTACGGTAAAGTCGCTGGCAGGCACTTCAACCCACCAGGCTTTAGGCCAGTGACCATACACTGAGTGGGTGAGCGCCAACAGAGAACAAGGATCGCAAGAATGTCCTGAGGCGGGAACGGCTGATCCACCCGTTTCAGAACCACAGGCCTCTAACGGCTTTATCCGCACCGCATCAGTATTGGCTAATTTGCAGGCATCGACAAAGATAGCGACGTCTGCCATTGCTAATTTACTGGAGAGATCTGGGGTCAGTTGGCTAACTGAGTATGCCTCGAGATTGGGGTTGCTTAGCATCTTTAGCTGCGAGACCACTGTCGGGCCAATCGCATCATCTCCTCGCTGGGAGTTGCCATACCCAATGACGACAAAACGGCACATCGAATGGGTTGAAGCAGTTGCATCCATGTCTCTAGTCCCAGATACTGGGCCTGGGGTCATTTGTAAATGCCGGGGTTAATGTGATTATAAGCTACCGCCAATGTTTACGTTTGAGGGTGTTTATTCTCATAAATATTGAAACGATATCTCCAGCTTTCACATCTTCAACCACCTATATCGGCACTTGATAGCTTGTTTGATATCTGGCTATTGTGTCAATGAATCGTGAGGGCGAAGGCCTTTAAGATAGCAATGACAATCGGGCTTCTCAATTAACGTTGTCATCAGCGAATTAAGAGCTACGGCGGCTAATAAGCCTCCCCCCTGAGTGCCTTTAGTCGTGATAAACGGTACGCCACTGTGTTGTAAACGCCGCTTAGCTGCAGGGGCATGGCTAAATCCAATTGGCAGACCAATGACGAGAGCCGGCTTTAATTGTTGTGTTTTGATAGCCGCACAGACAGCCATCAAAACAGAGGGGGCGTAACCAATCACCAACACACACCCTTTTGGCAAATCGTATAACCTTGAACGCCATTGGTCTTGCTGCCAAAATGTTTCCTCTGCTTCGGCAGCACTACTAATGTGCGGATTGTCGATCAGCGTTTGAACAGAACACCCTAAGTGGGCTAATCGGGTTTGGTCGAGAGCTGTCACCACAGCTGGGATATCGCCTACCACAGTGCAGCCTTGTTTTAAGGCATCACGGGCCGCCTTCAGCGCATCACAACTTAAACGGACAAAGGGCACTAAGCTAACATCACCACATGCTAAAACCATTTGGGTGAGCAAATCGACCTCAATTTCCGAACGCTCTGAGAGATCGGGCAACAAGTGTTTTAAGGCTTGCTGAAAGTTTTCGGGATGATTAGGCGCTGCACAATCAAGCTCATCCCAAACCCGATGGGTGGCTAACTCGTTGGCTTCAACTTCTAAAATACGTAGCTGTGCTAAGGCTTTGGCTTGCACGGTTTGGCAGCCCTGATCCCGACCTAAGATGCCCTCCACGGCCATGGCGGTTTGGCGCAGTTGTACGAGCTGGTGCATCAACGTTTGATAATGCTGCTGGAGCTGTTCCATCACAGCCATTGAATTGGTTGGCGATTCACTGGCTGTGAGTAATTGCTGAATATGACTAAGTTGGAACCCTTGCTGCTTGAGCGCCACAATCCGCCGCAAACGATGCACATCGGCATCATCATAAAGTCGGTAATTGCCGCGCGATCGCTTGGGCTGGGGCAGTAACCCTAACTGGTGATAGTGACGCACCATACGTGGCGTCACTTTGCCGCCAACGGTTTTAGTCAGCTCTTTGATGGTTAACTGTTGCTTAGCCTGGGTCATGGGAGTCAACCTTAACATTCTTGTAAATGTCAAGGTTAACTCTAGCATTTTTTTAGGACTAGGGCGCGGGGGCACATTCCCCACCTAATCCATCCACAATGGCACAGGTGTTGTAAACCAACATCCCGGTATAACTCTCCCCAGGCGTACCTTCTGCACCCAAACCGTCTGCTAGCAATACTTGCTCAGAGATAGTTACTTCAGCTTCGTCTGCGACCGTTTTTAAAACGCGATCATCAGCCGTGAGTTCAGCAAAAATGATAGGAATGGCTTTGTCACGAATTGATGTGGCTAGCTCGTTAATCTTGGCAGCAGTTGGTTCATCTTCAGTTGAAACGCCCAGCAATGTACCCTCGACGGTTAACCCATATGCCTGGGCGTAATACGACATCGCATCATGGGTGGTAATCAAGCGGCGCTGTTCTTCCGGAATGGTGGCAATTTGTTCTGGAATCCAGGCATCTAATGTCTGCAACTCAGCCGTCAGTTGCTCAGCGTTTTGGGTATACATATCGGCATTGTCGGGATCAACAGCGACGAGGTTATCCCGAATCAAGGCGACCATTTCTAGGCCATTCTCAACGTCATGCCAGACGTGAGGATCAGGCTCTACTTCACCCTCTTCTTCCACCTCAATTATTTGCTGAACCGCTTCATCATGCAGGGCAATTTTGGGAGCCTCTGAATCAGAGGCAGTGGCCATATCAATGATGGCAGGTTCAAAGTTAAGTCCGGCATAAAAGACTAAGTCAGCCGTCTCGACCGCCTCCCGATCGGAGGGTGTGGCCTCATAGGTATGGGGGTCTTGATCGGGGGGGATTAAACAGTTTAGTTGCACCGCATCCGCTGCAATTTGAGAGGCTAAATCACAAATGACGCTGTAGGATGCGACGACCTCGATCTGGGAATCGTCCGTTGCATCGGCTGTGTCAGATTCAGCGGCTGTGTCAGATTCGGTTGCGCTGTCCGAACCGTTGGGGGTTGAGCCGGTACAACCTACAAGACCAATCAGGAGTGCGATCGCACCTGCTAAGATACCGTGGTTGTGTAAAAAATATCGCTGCATTGACATTCCTCTGTGAATGATGTCTTTCCAATAAAACCGTCGAAAGCATGGGGATCAACAACCACCTGCCCACGACTACGCTAGTCAGCTCAATGACAAATCCACCTTAAGAAATTATTGAGAATTAGTACTAACTAGCCTTTTGAGCGCGCCTCTGCACGTTGGGATCGCTGATATTGCAATAAGCTCAGCCTGCGCAGGGACAGAACTGTTCAAAACACAACATCAAACGCAATTATTTCTACCTAGACATTTATATAGCTAACCTATACACTGGTGTCAACCTTCGAGTTTATTAGATTCGTTTATTAGAAAAATATTGCATTAAGATTAGCCACAGTATTCGTGCAATTGCTCTTTGTATGCAAATGATTGGGTCACTACTTATAAAGCCGTTGCGAATCATCCCCCTCGTTAACTGTGCTGCCCTCAAGCAGGCCGATTAGGAGAAAGCCTCGTTCTCGCTACCACCAAAGGTTTAGGTGAATGTTAGAAGTTCAAAATTTGTCGATTGATTATCGTGGCACCCGCGCCCTCCACAACGTTAGTTTTTGGGTTCCTGCAGGTCAGCTAGTGGGCATTATTGGCCCCAATGGTGCGGGTAAAAGTACTCTAGTAGAAGCTATTTTGAATTTGGTGCCCGTGACGCAGGGTGTGATTCGCTTCAAAGGAATGCCTCTAAGGCGTCAGCTGCTTAAAACGGCCTACGTGCCCCAACGCTCCCGCATCGATTGGGACTATCCGGTGACCGTCTGGAATGTGGTGATGATGGCTCAGACTGTTCAGACCGGCATCTTCAAAGGGTTTAGTCGCCAGGCAAAGTATCTGGCCCAGGCGGCCCTCGAGCGGGTAGGGATGTATGAGCTGCGACATCGCTCTATTGGTGAACTCTCGGGGGGACAACAACAACGGGTTTTTCTGGCCCGGGCGCTAGCCAAAGAAGCCGAGCTATTAATTTTTGATGAACCCTTTACGGCGGTTGATCGCAAGACCGAAGACATTATTTTTGAAATCTTTCAGGAGCTGCGGGCTGCGGGTAAAACATTGCTCGTCATCAACCACGATTTGGGGGATTCCCTAGCGATTTATGATCAGCTGATACTGCTCAACAAGCGGTTGATTGCCCAAGGGACACGTCATGAAGTTGTCACCTCCGATAACCTAGAACGGGCTTATGGCCGGGGACTCACCCGAGTTTTCGCTTAGACCGCTATCAACTTAAACTGCATCGACGTTAGAGGAGATAAAACGCTTCATGCTGGATTGGATTATTGAACCGTTGTCGTTGGCCTTTATGCAACGGGCACTAATGTTAGGGATTGTGCTGGGGGTTCTCTGTGCAATTGTGGGAAGCTACATGATTGTGCAGCAGATGGGGATGTTAGCCCATGCTATTTCTCACTCGGTGATGGCTGGCTTGCCGATTGCCTACGTAATTGGTATGGCCCTATCGTTTGGAGCCTTAATGGCTGGAGTAATCAGTGCCCTGGTGCTGTATTTGATTGAATCGCAATCGCGGGTGAAAACGGATGCCGCGATGGCCCTGATTTTGACGTCATTTGTTGCCATTGGAGTCACATTAGTCAGTGTCCTTCCGGGGGCAAATCGTATTGATTTAGTTCATATCCTGTTCGGTAATATTCTCGGGGTGACCATGAAGGAGGTGTGGTGGAGCCTTGCTATTGCCGTAATGGGAATTATCTTGGTTCGATTGTTTTTCAAAGAACTTTTATTTTATACCTTTGATCCGAAGGGGGCTCAGGCCAGTGGCTTACCTGTGCATTGGTACAATGCATCGCTGATTGTTGCGATGACCGTGACGATTGTCGTGTGCTTACCCACGGTGGGTGCGCTTTTGGTTGTTGCCTTATTGGTTGCACCCGCTGTTACTGCCTATCTGCTCGTCAAAGAGTTGCACCAAATGATGTGGGTTGGTTCGGTCATTGGAGCACTCTCCAGTGTGATTGGGATGTATCTGAGCTATTACTTGGATGCGCCATCTGGAGCAACGATTGTACTTGTTGCCTTCTGCTTTTTCTGTTTAGCTTTCTTCTTGAGCCCATCTGAAGGTTTATTGGTTAGCCTTTGGAGGCGGCACAAGCGATCTCAATTCAACGATGTAGACGAAGCCGATCAAACTCTGGTGATGTAAGGCATAGTCATCAACCAAAGAGAAAATTTTGTTAGGAAGGTTACTGACTGTTTCAGCTGAGTGCTGTCGCTGAATTACAGGACTATGCACAGAGATCACTCATCGGATAGGGTTTCATTACCATTCTGCTATCGCTACTCAATAACTATAGTTGGGCCTCTGCTATGAAGCAGTTGCATCTATGTCTCTAGTCCCAGATACTGGGCCTGGGGTCATTTGTAAATGCCGGGGTTAAGCGATTATAAGCTACCGCCAATGTTTACGTTTGATTGCCCGTAGAGTAGCTCCCTATCCACTTCGCCCAGGAGGCCCCTGATGGCTGTCGGTCTTAGTTCTGCATTAATGCTCTTGATGTCTCGCATTGTCAAATACAAAAACGTTGCAGACCAAGTTAACCAGGCTTGTGCAGAGCACAGTTGTCCACCCGCCTTTGACATTCAGCTCTCCCCTGACTCAGAGGATGACGATATTCACATTAAGGCCTCCAAGGAATATAGATTTGAAGGATTTGGTCTTGTCTTAGGCTGGCCGTTGAAAATGTCATTTTGGGTTCACTATGTCCCTGAGAATGCTGACCCCATTGAAATGGGTCGTTTTTTAATTCCCATTGGCTTTGGAGATATTAGAAAGATTTAGCATATCCTGACATTTATCATCCGCGAAGAGATGTATAAAATCGTCAATCGACGGCTAGTATTTCCTGGCAACATAGTGCTAAGCGACTTTGCAAACGTTGAGTTAGATGTTTTGGGTGGGCTTTAATCAAAGACACTGAATCACATTCTTGAAAATGACAGAATTGTGTGATGGCGTCTACAAATGCAGCAATGACTAAATCTTCATCAAAATTATGTTGCTCCAAATGGAGTGATTTGATCTCTAAATGGCTGATTTTTCGATGGGCTTTACAATCCATCCGCCCAATAAATTCATCGCGGTAAAGTAGTGGCAGGCAAAAATAGCCATACTGACGTTTTGCTGCGGGTAAATAACATTCTAACCGGTAGTCGTATTGAAACAGTGCTTTGAGTCGTTCTCGCTGAATGACACTATTGTCGAATGGCGAAAGAATCAACATGCGGTTATTCAACCGGGGAAGAGGACGTTCGAACGCACCCGTTTCCAATATAAATACTTCGCCACTGCTCACTTGTACTTGTTCTAAAGTGCGCTGTGCCAATCTTTCGTTTACCAAAGCTTTTACAGCCTTGCGTAGTTCAGCATTTCGGCGTTGGTAGGTCAGCCCTTTGAGTGAAACCAACCCATGGCAGCACAACTGTTGATCTACAATATGCGCCGCAAATTCTTCCATGCTGGGCATTTGCACATTTACGTGAGATGGCAGTACTCGCTCGGTCAGGTCATATGTTTTCTGGAAACCTTCACGGGCGCTGACCATTAGGTCACCTTCCATATACAACTGTTCGAGTGCTTTTTTGGCAGGCTTCCAGTCCCACCAGCCTGCACGTTTTGTGGAGTTAGTTTCTATATCTCGGGATCGTATCGGGCCATCTGAACGTATGCGGGCCAACAGTTCACCCATGAGCTTCTGATCACGGTTTCTATACCAATGGGTTTGGCCGCTTTTAATGGCGTGTTTATAGGGTAAGGAGAAGCGAAAATCGGCAATGGGGAGAAAAGCTGCCGCGTGTGCCCAATATTCAAAAATGTCTCCATTGAGCAACATTTGATTGGTCATAGCTGGCTTAAACTTAGGCACTCTAGCGTAGAAAACATGATGGTGGGCTCGTTCCACCACCGATATGGTGTCGATCTGTACATAACCTAGGTGGTTAATCGCTTTACGTGCCCCCGCCAAACCACGCCCATAGGGCTGAGCCTGCAGCAAACCTTGTGCAGCCAGGGCAAGGCGGCGTAAACGCGCCTGCTCTTGTAGATGTTTAATTTCAATCATGGTCATACTTGCAGCCGAACCTGGAGCTGAGCAGTGGTCAGTATTTCTTGATTACTGTCTGAATTTTTCAATCCGTCTGCTCCTGCGCAGGGTTATGCAGGGGAATACTCAGAGACGACGTATTTGGTGCTTGGTCCGATTGCTCAGAGCTAACCATGGCAGGCGTTTGATTGGCACCTATGTCCACAAGTTCAATCCGTAACTGCTTCCCCAAGACTGTAGCAGCGCGATCCAGAGTTTTAAGGGTAACAGCAATGTTTTCAGGGTCTAGCAAGCGGTCAAGTGCTGAACGACTTGTATTCATGGCATCTGCCATGGAAGCTTTATTAAACCCCTGATTTTCCATTGCCTGAGTAATTTGCCAAGCTAAAACGCGCTTTAGAGCAATTGCGCTTACTTCAGCTAAAATCCCCTCTTCTTCTAAAAAATCATCGAAAGAAGACCCTACATGAGTAGACTCAATCATTTTCCTTCTTTATTGGTTCAAATGAACTATTTTTAGGCGTCCTATGGGTTTCTGGCTCCTGGCGTCAACTGCAAATACAACCCCGGCACCACCAGCAACGCAATCAACGTCGCCGACATCAGCCCAAAAATAATTGCCATACACAGCGGAAACCACTGAGCATCGCTAAAAGCCAATGGCAAAAGACCAATAATCGTCGTAAGCGACGTCGTCAAAATCGGCCTTAACCGATCACTCGCCCCTGCTGCCGCCGCATGGCGCACGTCCATCCCTTGCTTGCGCCGTTCGTTCATGGTTTCTACCATCACAATGGCATCGTTAACCACAATCCCCACCAGCGCAATCACCCCAATCATGGCGGGGAAAGAAAAGGATAGCCCCAGCAAGAAAAAGCCAAACAACGTGCCAATCAGCGCAAAAGGGATGGTAAGAATAATAATCACCGGCTGGGTGTAGGAGCCAAACTGGAGCACCAGCACTGCAAATACGAGAAAGATTGCGACCACTAACATTTGTCCCGCAGAGCCAAAGGTTTCACTACTGGTGTCGGCATCCCCGCCAAAGCGATAAGTATACCCCCCAGGCCAGCGATCGGCATTGCCCTCATCGTTCGGATCGGACTGCATGGCCTCTAGCTTGGGCGTTAGCTCAGCTAAGATTTCGGTGTCGTAGTAATCTTGACCGGGAATCACCTTCGCCAGGACGGTTACACTGCGCTGGGTGTCTCGGTGGGTAATCGCCAGGGGGACAGCCCCTGGTACTTCTTCCAGCAGTGCCCCTCCCGGTAGCGCCTCACCGTCGGCGGTGATAAATCGCATGGTGGCAAATTCATCCAGTCGGGAGGGTCCCCCAATGCGTCCCTGCTGGGATGGCCAGCGCGTGCTCAGACGAATTTCGAGATCTTCTTCGCCACTCCCCACCGAAAAGTCACCGATATCATTATCAATCATCAAATAGCGACCCTGGGAACCCATTTCATTCTGACTGATGCCATAAAAGTCCAGGGCCTCACGCTTAGGGACCAATTTATAATCTTCCCGCAGGTTACCCAGGTCATCTCGCACATCGTCTGTGCCTGGGATCTCTCGTAGCGCCTGCTGTACCTGGCTAGAAATTTCTCTCAGGGTTTGTAGGTCATCACCATAAATTTCTATCTGGATGGGATCGCTGCCCCCACCCGACAAGGGGTAAGCCGTACTCAAAACGGCCCCTGGATAATTGCGAATAATGTCTCTTTCTAGCTCGTTTTTAAGCTCACGCACATACTCAAAGGAGTCTTGTGCCCGCTGGTTGCGATCGACAAACACCGCCGACAGCCCCACAAAATAATCGGCGTTACCCGGTTTGATTTCGCTAGATGCCACCAGATTACTGCGCTGCCCCACCAGTTTAACCACACTCTCAAAGACCTGGTTGCCGTTCGGGTCACTATAGTTGCGCACCACTTCACCCATGAGATCTGCCACCTCCTGTGAGGTCTCCAAAGTCGCAGCCGGGGGCAGCTCCACATTCAGGCTAAGTTTGTTGTCGTCGCTGACGGCAAACAAAGAACTGGGCAACTGGCTAAATAAAATAACCGCACAGACAAACAGGGCAATGGCCCCTGTGGTCCACAGACGGGCCACGTGCCGATTGCGGAGTGTGGTGCTTAAACTCCACTGGGAAAATCGCGCCGAGACGACCTCGGTGAGCCGGTCAACGTAAGTTTTGGAGTCACCGCTACCGCCCTGATTCCCCAGGAGAAATTTAGACAGGGGCACGACCGCTAACAGGGCCAGGACATAGCTCATCACCAGGCAGGTAATCGCACTAATCGGGATCAGGCGAATATATTTGCCTAGAATGCCGGAGATCGCCATCAAGGGAGCCATCGCCAGAATCGTGGTGAGCTGCCCTGTAAAAGCCGGAGACGCATAAGTTTGAACCGTTTTGATGGCCGCCTGGGGAAAGCTCAAGCCCTGCACAAAGATGCCGTCATGTAACCCCTCTAACATGAGGATAAATACGTCTACCAACAACCCCAGCGCCAGGATCATGCCAACAGTGACCATGGTGTTGAGGGTATAGCCCAGCATCCATAAAATGAACAGCACCCCCGCAAACGTCAGCGGGATGGCCAACCCTGCGATCAAAGCCTCTCGCCAGGTCAGGGCCACAAACAAGATCGCAAAGACCAACAAAGATGCCTGCAGCACGTTGCTGCCCAAGTTCGCCAAATCGCCGCGAATCGTATTGGCATCGTTGTTGAGCACCTGATAGTCCATGCCGTAGGGCCAGATATTCGGGTCCTGACGCACCAGTTCCATCTCAGCAAGGACATCGTCGATCACCTGAATGGTGTCGCTGCCAGCGACTTTGACCACCTCTAAATTGATGGTGGGGCTAAACTCACTCCCCTGCCAGCTCAAAAAGGCCCGCTGGGTTTCTCGCTCTAACCCCTGGTAGACCTCTGCCACCTCCGACAGTCGCACCACCCGACTGTCTTCCAGGCGTGTCACCGGCAGATTCTTGAGGTCTTCGAGGGTGCGAAAGCGCCCGTATAGTCGCACCTGCGCGCCAATTTCATCGTCGCGCACCAAATCCCAGGAGGTGTCAACATTGCCCCCCTGGATGGCATCGCGGACTTGCGTGGCCGCAATGCCCAACGTGGTCAACCGACTGGGAATCATCTGGACATGGATGACCTCGTCACGCTGACCGCCCAGATTCACCTCGCGGACGTTTTGGACAGACTCCAGGCGCTCTTGCAAATCTTCAGCCGCCTGACTCAGCAAGACAATGTCGAGATCTTCTCCACTCAGGGCCAGGGTGAGGACTGGGGCATCTTGCTGAGAGAGCTGTTCAAAATCAGGCTTTTCTCGACCGGTTGATTCTTCGGGGAGTTCTGATTCGGCATCGTCTACTTTGCCTCGCAATGCTTGAATCGACTCGGCGACGGGGGCCTCAGCTTTAAAGGAAACATTAACAATTGAAAATGAATTGAAGGTGGCGCTGGTAAAGTCGTCCAGCCCCTGGAGACTTTTGATCTCTTCTTCGAGCTTATCGGTGACCTGGTTTTCGAGGGTTTCTGCATCGGTGCCCCCCCAAGGGGTGGTGATCATGGCCCGGGCAATTTTAATCTCGGGTTCGCCCTCTTTGACCATCGAAAAATACCCCATCAGCCCCCCCATCAACAGCATAAAGCAGAGGAGAATGGCAAAAATCTGACGGGTAAAAAAGAATTCCATCCAGGCAGGGGCCTGAACTGACGGGGCGTCCTCTTTTGGGGCAGAGGGTGCGATCGCACGTTGATCAGTTTTCATCAGATCCTGCCCCTATTCCCGATTAACCATCTCGACCGGTGTCCCATTGACCAGCCGGTTTTGTCCTTCGATGACGACCTTTTCACCGGGCTCAACCCCCGAGAGAATTTCGACCCCAGAGAGGCCCTCAATCCCTCGGGTGACCCGTCGCCGCTGCACCGTACCATCGGCTTCGTTGACGACAAAGGCATAAAACTGTTGGTCTCTGGACAGCAATGCCCCCAAGGGCAAGACGACAGCATCACGGGTGCTAGCCACCTCAATCCAGACATACACTCGCCCCCCCACCCTGAGGTTGCGGACTTGCTCGAGATCGCGAATGGTAATCTCGGTGCCCCGACTCCCTGGCGTCTGTGAAGGGCTGACGGCAAAGACCTGCCCCCCGCTGCCGCGCTGCTTAGCAATCTCCAGTAGCCCCTGGGAACTGGTTCCTGAAGCCTGGGCGGCGCTGACTTCTTCTTCTAAGACCACGTAAGCTTGTTGACCGGGCTGAATCTCTCCGGCTTCATCAGCCTGGAGTTCTAACTCGACTTCGAAGGATTGGGGATCGACCACCACAATCGGGGCGCTCTCAATCACATCCTGGGGGCTGCTGGTGTTGAGATATTGGGTGCTCCAATATTCGCCCTCTCGAATGTTGATATAGGCCACCACCCCGTCAATGGGCGACACCAGCTGGGTGTCCTCTAGATCCACATTGGTTTCATTCAGTCGGGCCTGAGACGCCCCGATTTGAGCCTCTGCTGAGCGCACGCCATTTTCAGCGGTGAGCACATCTTGCTGGGCTGTTTTGAGTGCGGCCTCGGCCTGGTCGACCTGGTTTTGAGCCACATCTCGATCGCTCTCCGCCAGGGCTCCTTCTTCAAACAAGGTTCGAGAGCGTCGCAGCTCGGTTTTGGCTAAGGCCAGATCGGATTTTGCCTTCTCCAAATTAGCCTGGGCTTTTGAGAGGTCGGCTTCAGATTGGTTGCGCTGACTCACTGACACTTCAATATCGGCGGCTGCGGTGTCAATGCTCGATTGCTGTCTGCGGGCGTCAATCGTTGCGAGCAGTTGGCCCTGTGACACAAAATCTCCCTCTTTAAGCTCCACACCGTTGACTTTGGCTATATAGGTAATATCACCACTGGCCTGAAAGTTAAGTAACCGCCGCTGGACTGGCCAGACAGACCCTTCATCAAACACCCACCCCTGGGCCAGGCCGGTTTCTGCCGTGACGACCCGGACGGGTAAACGAGCGGGGTCGGCGATTGCCGTCGTTTCATCGGCAGGGGTTGCTGTCAAAGCCCGATATACTCTCCAGCCAACGAACCCCGCGACGACCAGCATCGCCAGGGCAACCGCTGGCCAGAGAGGCTTTTTAGGCTTACGAAACCCAGGGAGAGCCAGCCGCTCAGTGGCGGTTGGCTCGCTAGCTGGGGATTCCGTTACTTGGGTTTGTGCCGGTGCAATTGGGACGATGGCTTGATCGACAGAGGCTTGATCGACAGGTGAGTCAGGACTGACATTCTCGGGAGGCATTGAATTCGTAAAGTAACGGATTAAACAGTCACTGAGGAATTTTCTTTGGGGTTACTCAGGGAATTAACAAGCGATGCCTCAATTATGAGTCAAACTGCTTATTTGGCAAGGCAATATTCTCTGAGTCGTTAAAAAATTTAGGAAAAAAATTGGCTTTATCCTTTAGATCGTCGTGAAAGGTAGCCGCCTACCAGGATGGCGATAAACACGGTTGAGTACATCTGACCGATAATGGCCTCTAGATTGGTGAGCACCAGGGCAATGTCACTCATCGGAACGATGTCGCCATAGCCCAGGGTAGTGAGGGTTGTAAAACTGAAGTGTAAGGCCTTGAGGTAAGACTCTTGAAGCAATAGTGGCTCAGAGAATGCCCCGGCGTCCAGGGTTGCGACCATGCCATAAAACAAGGCCCAGACAAAACCCAGTAACAGATAGACACTGATGCCGCCCCGGACTGTATCCGCTGTGACTTCAGGTGAGCGAAAAATATCGCGCCCTACCCAATAGGCAGCTCCCCCCAGATAGAGGGCATAGATTGCCTGAGCCAGCAGAGCAAAGGTTTGATTCAGGAAAGGTATCCAGCCGAGGTTGGCCGCTAATTCTAACCCAAAGGCCATCAGTGCGATCGCACTGTAAACAGAGAAGAGCAGTTTAGGTAACGCAAAACTTCTGATAGTCACAATAATGGTAGACAGCAACAGCAAAGCTGAAAAGACTTGACCAATCCCTGCTTTGAGAAAAGGCGAAATAAAAAAGGTAACGATTAAAACAAACAGCAACTGCTGATATTTTTGTGCTTGGGATCTGGCGGCAGATTTCATATAGGGTGCTTTGTTCCTCAGATGCGATTTTCCCATCTGACCCTATAATGACGCCGCAGCCCAGGCCAAGAGCAGGCACTCAGGCAATCGGTAGCGGTTCGACTCTTGCAGGATCGAACTCTCCGGCTTTGATCTGGTACTCCATGCCGGTACCCAATGGATACTGAACCTCGCGTCGAAACTGCATGCCGAGTCGCTTCATAACGGCAAACGACGCCTTATTGGGGGTATCAGCGCCTGCCCAGATGATCGATACTAACCCCGCACCAAAGGCTTGCTGCATGACAGTGTGCGCCATACGGGTCGCAAATCCGAGCCCCCACAAGCTGGGATGCAACAGGTAGGTGAGCTCTAGTTCTCCGTTGTCGTCACCGGCGAGTCTAACCAGACCGCCCACATACAAGTCAGCTTCATCCACAAGAACCCATAGCCCACCACCATAGTTGGCAAAATCGGTAGCCGCAGACTTGACCCATGCCGATGCAATGCTTGGTGGCGGTTTTTTGCCATCGGCCAAATATTCAAAGACCTCGGGTACACAAAAAAGCTGATGGATTTTGCCTTCGTCTTGTGGCGTAGCGCTTCGCAAACGCATGTCGGTGATTATTCTTCTACAGCAGCTAAATCAGTGTTTTCAATCACCTCCTTAGCTGTTGTAGGCTCATGGACGACCAGGACTGAACAGGGCGCGTGGTGCATGACATAGTTGCTGACGCTGCCCAATAACGCTTCGCTCAGGCCCGTGCGCCCGTGGCTACCCACCATGACCAGGTCAGCTTCCCACGTTTTGGCAAAATGACAGATAGCCCGCCCTGGACTGCCCGCAACCTGGGTAAACTCGGTGCGGATGTCGGCCTCTGTGGCCTGCTGGGTAAAGCCACGGAGCCGATTGAGCCCTTTAGATTCCTGTTCTCGGTAGCGTTCTTGATAAACATCCCAAATGCTGTCGTCAAATCCCATGGAGTAGTAGCCCAGTCCAGAGTAGGGTGGCATCTTTAGACTGCTATCGTCTGCTGGCATCAGAACACTTAGCAACATGAGGTCTGCACCTGTGGCTTTACCCAGAGCAAGGGCTTTTTTGAACAGACCTACACAGGTATCTCCCTGGTCGAGGGCAACAAGAATTTTGCTAAACATGGTGATCTCTCCTTATTGATTGGGGTAAATTTTGGGCTCCATCTCTGCCACGGCCAGGGTGGTTTTTAAGACAGAGTCTGGGTTGAGGCTGATGGAGTCGATGCCTTGTTCAACTAAAAATTGGGCAAATTCTGGATAGTCACTGGGGGCCTGGCCGCAGATCCCAATTTTGCGCTGACAGTGTTTTACTCGCTCAATCGCCATGCGAATCATTGTTTTTACCCCAGCATTGCGTTCATCAAACAGGTGAGCGACCAGGGCCGAGTCGCGATCGAGTCCCAGGGTGAGCTGGGTCAGGTCGTTGGAGCCAATCGAGAAACCATCAAAAACTTCACTAAACGCGTCGGCCAAAATCACGTTGCTGGGAATTTCACACATGACATAAACCTGTAGACCCTCTTCGCCGCGGACCAGCCCGTGCCTGGCCATCTCAGCCAGGACCTCACGGCCCTCTTCAGGGGTACGACAGAAGGGCACCATGGGCGTCACATTAGTGAGCCCCATCTCATGTCGCACCTGCTTCAGGGCCTGACATTCCAGGGCAAAGGCATCGCGATAGCGAGGGTCGGTGTAGCGCGAAGCGCCTCGCCAGCCGATCATGGGGTTCTCCTCTGCTGGCTCAAAGTCTCGCCCCCCCAGTAGATTCGCGTATTCGTTGCTCTTGAAGTCAGAGAGGCGAATCACCACAGGTTTGGGATAAAAGGCGGCGGCGATGGTGCCGAGGCCGTGGGCCAACCGTTCGACGAAGTAGTCAGGTTTGTGAGGATAGAGCGCTGTCAGTGTCGCAATATCTCGCTTGGCCAGATTATCTGTGAGCTGCTCAAAGTGGAGTAACGCCAGGGGGTGTACTTTGATGTGGTTGGCGATAATAAATTCCATCCGGGCCAACCCAACGCCGTCACAGGGAATCTGCGCCAGGCGAAAGGCTTCCTCTGGATTGCCTACGTTCATCAACATTTGGGTGCGGGTGCGGGGCAGGTTGTCGATGGCCGTTTCATCTACCTCAAAAGGCAACAATCCGGTGTAAACTTTGCCCACTTCCCCCTCGGCGCAGGTCACGGTGACGGGGTGCCCGGTCTCCATAATTTTAGTGGCGTTACCACAGCCCACGATGGCGGGAATGCCCATCTCTCGAGCGATAATCGCAGCGTGGCAGGTACGACCTCCCTGGTCGGTGACAATGGCACTGGCCCGTTTCATAATTGGTTCCCAGTCGGGGTCGGTGCGCTGGGTAATCAACACATCACCGGGCTGAAAGTCGGCAATATTTTGCACCGATTTAATCACCCGTGCTTGCCCCTGGCCAATCATTTCCCCCACGGCCTGCCCGATGACGAGGGGGGGCAGATCTGTGACATCGGTTTGGAGACGATAGCTGCGCAGCACTGACGTTGATTTTTGGGACTGCACCGTTTCGGGTCGGGCCTGAACAATAAACAACTCCCCGGTGAGGCCGTCTTTGGCCCATTCGATATCCATCGGGGTGTAGGTGTCTCGTACCTGGGAATAGTGGTCTTCAATGATA